>JAYRQX010000268.1:0-5978 GCA_041910415.1 Acetobacteraceae bacterium
CGCGTGCAGGCCCACCGCTTCGACGATCGCCGGCGTGCCGGCCTCGAACTTCGCGGGCGGCGGGGCCCATTCCGAACGCTCGAAGGTGACGCTGCTGATCATGTCGCCGCCGCCCAGCATGGGCGGCATGCGGTCGAGATGTTCTGCACATGCCCACAACACGCCGATGCCGGTGGGGCCGTACAGCTTGTGGCCAGTGAACGCATAGAAATCGCAGCCGATGGCCTGCACGTCCACGCGCCGGTGCACCGCGGCCTGGGAGCCGTCCAGCATCACCTTGGCGCCGGCCGCATGCGCCATGGCGACGATGCGCTCCACGGGGGTGACGGTGCCGAGCACATTCGACATGTGCGCGACGGTGACGAGGCCGACCCTGCCGTCCGCGAGCTTTTTCGACATGTCGTCCAGGTCGAGCTCGCCGCTGTCGGTCACGCGGCAGACGCGGAGTTCGATGCCGCGCCTGTCGTCGCGCAGCATCTGCCAGGGCACGATATTGGCGTGGTGCTCCAATTCGGTCGTCAGCACGGCCTGGCCCGGCTGCATCACGCCGCGGCCCCAGCCATGGGCGACGAGGTTCATCGCCTCCGTGCTGTTGCGGGTGAAGACGATCTCCCGCGCATCGGGCGCATTGACGAAGCGCGCGACCGCGGCGCGGGCGGCTTCGTAGGATTCCGTCGCGACCTCGCTCAGATGGTAGGCGCCGCGGTGGACGTTGGCGTAGGCCGTTTCCATGCAGCGGACCATGGCGTCGATCACCGCGCGCGGCTTCTGCGCGGAGGCGCCGGAATCCAGGAACACCAGCTTCCTGCCGCGATGCTCGGTGGCGAGGATCGGGAAATCCCGGCGGATGCGCTCGACATCGAAGGTCACGCGGGATGCGCCTCCCGCGCGCGCCACCAATGGTCCACGGCGTGGGTCAGCGCCTCGCGCAGCGTGTCGTCGGAGACGGTCTCGACCGCTTCGTGCAGGAAGGCCTCGACCAGCATGGTGCGCGCCTCGGCCTCGGGGATGCCGCGCGAGCGCAGGTAGAAGAGCTGGTTCGGATCGAGCGCGCCGACTGTCGCGCCATGGCTGCACTTCACGTCGTCGGCGTAGATTTCGAGTTGCGGCTTGCTGTCCATCTCCGCTCCCTCGGACAGCAGCAGCGCCTGGTTCATCTGATAGCCATCGGTCTTCTGCGCGACCTTTCGCACGAAGATCTTGCCCTGGAAAACCCCGCGCGAACGGCCGGCGAGCACGGTCTTGTAGGTCTGGCGGCTCGCGCAATCGGGGGCCGCGTGATCGAGCGCCGTGGTCGTGTCCGCGACCTGCCCGTCGCCCACGAGCTGCGCGCCGTTCATGTGGCAGGCGGCCCTGGGCCCGGTCAGCGTGGCGTGAATCTCGTTCCGCGCGATGCGCGCGCCCGCGGCGACGGTGAAATTATCATACGTGCCACCCGCGGCGACCGTCGCGTAGATGGTGGAGAGATGGAAGGCGAGCGGCGCCTCCTGCTGCATGCGGCCGTGGGTCAGCGTGGCGCCTTCGGCGACCTCGATCTCGAAGACCGGGTTGTGCAGGTAGTGCGGGCGTTGGGCGGCCAGAGACCGTTCGACGATCACCAGCTTCGCATCGGCGCCGAGCCGGATCAGGTGGCGCGGATGGAAGGCGAAGGGGCGCTCGGACGGCGCGGCGAGCGAGAGCACTTCCAGCACGCCGCCATCGGTGCCATCGGGCACGTCCAGCAGCAGCCCGTCCTCGAACAGCATGGTGTTGAGCGCCGCGAAATTTTCCGTTCGCGGGTTCGCCAGGGCGCCGAGCCGTCCCTGGACCTCCCCCAGATGATCGGCGAGCGAGCGCACGCCATACGCCACGCCGTCCAGCGACGACAAATCCGCGCGGAAGCGACCATCCACGAACACGACGCGCGCGGGTGCCAATGCGGCCGGCGGCTCGACGCCGCCATCCACCGCCGTCAGGGGCTCGCTGAAGGACGCGGCCGCAATCGGCGAGAGGTCCGTGTATTTCCACGCCTCCACCTTCCGCGTCGGCAGGCCGCGCGCGGCGAAGTGGTCCGCTGCCTCGGCGCGCAGCGCGTTCACCCAGGGGCGGCGTGCGCCCGGCAGGTGATCCTTCAGCCCTTCGTAGCGCGCGAGGAACCCCGCGGCGCCGCTGGCGACCGGTGCCGTCATGCCGCGGCCTGGACGGACGCGTAGCCCTGCGCCTCCAGCTCCTTCGCCAGTTCCGGCCCGCCCGACTTCACGATGCGGCCCTGCATCAGCACATGCACGCGATCCGGCACGATGTAGTCCAGCAGACGCTGGTAATGCGTGATGACGAGCGCCGAGAAATCCGGCCCGCGCATCGCGTTCACGCCGTCCGCCACGATCTTCAGCGCATCGATGTCAAGGCCGCTGTCGGTCTCGTCCAGGATGGCCATCCTCGGCTGCAGCAGCGCCATCTGCAGGATCTCGTTGCGCTTCTTCTCGCCGCCGGAAAAGCCGACATTGACGCCGCGCTTCAGCATGTCGTCGGACATCGAGAGCATCTTCATCCGCTCCCGCGCCACCTTCAGGAACTGCATGGCGTCGAGCTCGCTCTCGCCCCGCTGCTTGCGGATGGCGTTCAGCGCCGTGCGCAGGAAATTGGCGTTGCCGACGCCCGGCAGTTCCACCGGATACTGGAAGGCCAGGAACAGGCCGGCGGCCGCGCGCTCCTCGGGCTCCATCGCCAGCAGGTCATGGCCGCCGAACGTCGCGGAGCCGGCCATCACCTCATAGCCCTCGCGGCCCGACAGCACGTATGACAAAGTACTCTTGCCCGAACCGTTCGGACCCATGATGGCGTGCACCTCGCCCTGCGGAATCTCCAGGTCGATCCCGTTCAGGATGCGCTTGCCATCGACCTCGGCGATCAGTCCTTCGATCTTCAGCATAATCAGCCCACCGAACCTTCAAGAGAGATCTGCAACAGCTTCTGTGCTTCCACCGCGAACTCCATCGGAAGCTCCTTCAGCACCTCGCGGCAGAAGCCGTTGACGATGAGGCCCACGGCGTCCTCCTGCGTCAGCCCGCGCTGGCGGCAGTAGAAGAGCTGGTCCTCGGCGATGCGGCTCGTCGTCGCCTCATGCTCCACCTTGGCGGAAACGCAGCGGTTCTCGATGTAGGGCACGGTGTGCGCGCCGCACTCGTCACCGATCAGCAGGCTGTCGCATTGCGTGAAATTCCGCGCCCCCGCCGCCCGCGGCAGGATGCGCACCAGGCCGCGATAGGTGTTCTGCCCGCGCCCCGCGCTGATGCCCTTGGAGACGATCGTGGACCGGGTGTTCTTCCCGATATGGATCATCTTCGTCCCGGTATCGGCCTGCTGATAGTTGTTGGTGATGGCGACGCTGTAGAACTCGCCCACGCTGTCATCGCCCTGCAGGATGCAGGAGGGATACTTCCAGGTGATGGCGCTGCCCGTTTCCACCTGCGTCCAGGAAATTTTTGAACGCTTGCCTCGGCAGGCGCCGCGCTTCGTCACGAAGTTGTAGATGCCGCCCTTGCCGTTCTCGTCGCCGGGGTACCAGTTCTGCACGGTGCTGTACTTGATCGATGCATCGTCCAGCGCGACCAGCTCCACCACCGCGGCATGCAACTGGTTCTCGTCGCGCATCGGCGCCGTGCAGCCTTCCAGGTAGGAGACCTGGCTGCCTTCATCGGCGATGATCAGCGTGCGCTCGAACTGGCCCGTGCTCTTCGCGTTGATCCGGAAATAGGTGGACAGCTCCATCGGGCACTTCACGCCCTTCGGGATATAAACAAAGCTGCCATCCGTGAAGACCGCGCTGTTCAGCGCCGCGTAGAAATTGTCGCCCTGCGGTACGACGGAGCCGAGATACTTCTGCACGAGTTCGGGATGCGTCTGCACCGCCTCGCTGATCGAGCAGAAGACGATCCCGTCCTTCGCCAGCCGTTCCTTGTAGGAGGTCGCGACGGAGACGCTGTCGAACACCGCGTCCACGGCGACCGGCATCCGCCCGCTGTCGGACGGGCTGTCGCCCGCGCCCTCGACCCCCGCCAGGATCGCCTGCTCCTTCAGCGGGATGCCGAGTTTCTCGTAGGTGCGCAGCAACTCGGGATCCACCTCGTCCAGCGACTTCGGCTTCACCTTCTGCTTCGGTGCCGCATAGTAGTAGGCATCCTGGTAGTCGATCGGCGGGAATTTCACCGCGGCCCAGCGCGGCTCCTCCATCGTCTTCCACAGCGCGAAGGCGCGCAGCCGCCATTGGAGCAGCCATTCCGGCTCCTCCTTCTTGTGGCTGATGAAGCGGACGATGTCCTCGTTTAGCCCCTTGGGGGCGAATTCCATGTCGATGTCGGTCTCGAAGCCCCATTTGTAGGTGCTCTCGGTGACGGACTGGACGGTCGAGATGGTTTCCTCGACGGCAGGCATCTTTGTTCGATCCTACTCAGCGGCGACGGCGTTTTCGGGGTGCGGGACGATGGCCGGCGGGCCCGACAATTGCGCCACGGTGATGCCGGCCAGCGCCTGGCGGATCGCCTCGTTCACGGGGTCCCAGCGGCCGCGCACGGGGCAGCCGGCCTCGACGTCACAGAAGCCGATCGCATTGTCCACGCAGGCGGTCAGCGCCACCGGCCCGTCGATCGCCTCGATCACGGCGGACAGCGGCATGTCTGCCAGGGGTTTCGTCAGCCGGTAGCCGCCCGTGGCCCCCCGGCGCCCTTCCACCAGCCCAGCATGGGCCAGCAGCTTCAGCACCTTGGACACGGTCGGCTCCGCCAGGCCCGATCCGGCGGCGAGGCCCGGCGCGGTCATCACCGCATCGCCCTCGGCATCCTCGAGCCGGGCCAGGAGCACCACCGCATAGTCGGTCAGCTTGGAGAGGCGGAGCACGCCCTGGTTTCCCTTGGCTTCAAACCGGACTTTTCCGGTCCTGATTGCAGATGCGCCCGGTCCCCGGCCCTGTCAAGGCAAGGCGGGCTTGCCGCGCGCGAGGCTGCCCCGCATCCTCCGCGCCCTTCGAGGGCACCGGGGACAAGAGCATGCCGACCATCCGCACCGACGACGGCGTTTCGCTGCACTACGAGGAAGCCGGCAGCGGCACGCCCATGGTCTTCGTCCATGAATTCGCCGGCGACTCACGGTCCTGGGAGCCGCAGCTGCGCTTCTTCGCCCGCCGCTACCGCTGCATCACCTTCAACGCCCGCGGCTACCCGCCTTCCGAGGTCCCGTCGGACCCCAAGGCCTACAGCCAGGACCGCGCGACGGACGACATCGCCGCCGTGATCAAGGGGCTGAAGCTCGACAAGCCGCATGTGGTCGGCCTTTCCATGGGCGCCTTCGCGACGCTGCATCTCGGGCTGCGCTATCCCGGCATCGCCCGCAGTCTGGTCGCCGCCGGCGTCGGCTATGGCGCGGCCCCCGACAAGCGCGCGCAGTTCCGCGCGGAGACGGACGCCGCCATCGGCCGCATGCGCAAGGAGACCATGGCGGTCTTCGGCCAGTCCTACGGCCGCGGCCCGACGCGCCTGGTCTTCGAGGAGAAGGACCCCCGCGGCTACGCCGAGTTCATGACCCAGCTCCGCGAGCATTCGACCGAGGGCTCCGCGCTCACCATGCAGGGCGTGCAGCGGGAGCGGCCGTCGCTGTTCGACCTGGAACCCGGCTTCCGCAAGCTGACGCTGCCGACCTTCATCATCGCCGGCGACGAGGACGACCCGACGCTGGAACCCGCGCTGTATCTGAAGCGCGTCATCGCGACCTCGGCCCTGCTGGTCATGCCGAAATGCGGGCACACCATGAACCTCGAGGACCCCGACGCCTTCAACCGCGCGGTGCTTGACTTCGTGACACAGGTGGATTGCGGCCGCTGGCAGGCGCGCAACCCCGACAGCCTCTCGGGCAGCATCATCGCGGCCAAGAGCTGACCGGCCCCTTGCCAGGGACGGGCCGGTGGGGTTGAAGGCGCGCCCCGCCAGCCCACCGGTCCCTGCCCG
>JAYRQX010000269.1:0-2306 GCA_041910415.1 Acetobacteraceae bacterium
CGTGGACCTGATCGAGATCGGCGCCGGCGGCGGCTCCATCGCGCGTCGGGACGCGATCGGGCTGCTGAAGGTGGGGCCGGACAGCGCGGGTTCGGAACCGGGCCCGGCCTGCTACGGGCGCGGCGGTGCGCAGCCGACGGTGACGGATGCGAACCTCGTCCTCGGCTATCTCGACCCCGCGCGCTTCGCGGGCGGCAGCCTGCCACTGGATCGCGGCGCTGCGGATGCCGCCATCGCCGGCCTCGCCGCATCGCTGTCGCTGGCACCCGAGGCGCTGGCCTGGGGCATCCACGACGTCGCGACGGAAGCCATGGCCGGCGCGGCCCGCACGCATCTCGCCGAGCGTGGCCACGATGCGGCACAGTTCACGCTGGTCTGCACCGGCGGCGGCGGGCCGGTGCATGGCTATCACCTCGCGCGCAAGCTTGGCGTGAAGCGCCTCGTCATTCCGCCCGAAGCGGGCGTCGCCTCGGCACTCGGCATGCTCGCCGCGCCGCCGCGCGTGGATCGCGTGGCGACCATTGGGCGCCGCTTGCAGGAATGCAGCGCGGCGGATCTGGAAGCGGCCTTCGGCGCGCTGGAGGACGATGCGGCCGCGGTGCTCGCCGGCGGCGGCTGGACCGCGGCGCTCGCGCCATCGGAGCGGCTGGTGGATGCACGCTGCGCCGGACAGGGCGCGCACATGCCGGTCGCGCTGCCCTCCACGCCCTGGCCACGCGACGACGAGGCCGTGCGCGAGCTGGTCACCACGGCCTTCCGCGCCGCCTATCTCGATCGCTACCGGCGCCCCCCGCCCTCGGTGCCGATCGAGCTGGTGCATGCCCGCGTCACGCGCCGCGGCGCGCGCGGGGCGGAGGGGCTGAAGACCGCCGTCAGCGCGACCACGGCTGCGGCACCGGGCAAGCGCCGCATCGTCATCGACGGCCAGGGCGCCGAGGCCGCAGTGTATCAGCGTGCCGCGCTGCCGGTCGGCTTTGCCGCCGTCGGGCCCGCGCTGGTGCAGGAAGCGGGCTCGACCCTCGTGGTCGGGCCCGCCGGGCGCTTCCGCGTGCTCACCTCCGGCAACATTCTCGTGGAGATCGGCTGATGTCGCTCGACGCCGTCACCCTCGAACTGGTCTGGACGCGGCTGATCTCGGCGGTGGACGAGGCCGCGAAGGCCATCGTCCGCACCTCCTTCTCCACCCTGTCCAACGAGGCTAACGATTTTGCCTGTGTGCTGACGGATGCCGAAGGGCGTTCGCTGGCGCAGAACACCGGCTCGATCCCCTCCTTCATCGGCACCCTGCCGGCGACGGTGCGCGCCATCATGGCGGCCTTCCCGGCGGACCAGATGCAGCCGGGCGATGTCTTCATCACCAACAATCCCTGGATCGGCACGGGGCATCTGAACGACATTTCGCTCGTCCGGCCGGTCTTCCACAACGGCCGCATCGTTGCCTATGGCGCGACGACCAGCCATGTCCCGGACATCGGCGGCCGCATCCGCAGCACCGAGGCACGGGAACTGTTCGAGGAAGGCTTCCACATCCCGCCCATGCTGCTGCTGCGCGACGGCCAGGTGGACCGCACGCTGATCACGCTGCTGCGCACCAATGTCCGCACGCCCGACCAGACGGAAGGCGATGTCTGGGCGCAAGTGTCGGCGCTGGCCCTGATCGACGACCGCATCGCCCGCACGCTGGACGACCACCGCCTGCCGGACCTGGAAGCGGTCGCGGGCGAGATCTATGACCGGTCCGAGGCCGAGATGCGCCGTCGCATCGCCGCGCTCCCGGAAGGCACCTGGCGCTACGCCATGCAGACCGACGGCATGGAGGAGCCCTTCACCTTCGCGGTCGCCGTCACGCTGCGCGGGGGCGAAGCCTTCTTCGACTTCACGGGCACCAGCCCGCAGCAGCCGCGCGCGGTCAACTGCGTCTTCGCCTACACGAGCGCCATGACGGCCTTCGCCATCAAGGCGCTGCTGCTGCCCGAACTGCCGAACAACGAGGGCATTTTCCGGCCGCTGCACATCTCGGCACCCGAAGGCTCGATCCTGAACCCGCGCTATCCCGCGCCGGTCGGTGGCCGCGCCGCGACCGGGCACTATGTCCCGCCCACCATCTTCGGCGCGCTGTCGGAAGTCCTGCCGGACAAGGTGCGCGCGGCGCCCGGCAGTCCGCTCTGGATCATGAACATCGGCGGCACCGACACGCGCGGGCGCACCTTCGCGAATGTGCTGTTCTTCAACGGCGGCACCGGCGCGGGCGCGGCGCAGGATGGCGTGGACGCCGTTTCCTGGCCGTCGAACATCTCGGCGACGCC
>JAYRQX010000270.1:0-1879 GCA_041910415.1 Acetobacteraceae bacterium
ATCGGCAATTCGTCGGTCCGCTACGAGGTCGGCGTCTTCGGCGGCGATGATCCGAACGCCGCCGCGGAAGGCCACTTCATCCATGTCTATGTCTCCCGCGAAACAGGACGTCCCGTGCCGCTGCCCGCCGATCTCCGCGCGGCGCTGGAGACGATTCTCGTCGCGGCTTGACGGCGCGCCCCCCGGCATCCGCTACTGCACGGGAAAGATCTGGAGGAAACACCGATGCTCGCCATGAACGGGACGCGCCGCGCGCTGCTTGGCACCCCGGCTGCGCTGCTCGCCGCCCCTGCTCTCGCGCAAGGGACCTGGCCGCAGCGGCCCGTGCGCATCTTCGTGGGCTTCCCGGCCGGCGGCACGACCGACATCCTCGGCCGCATCGCCGCGCAGATCCTGCAGGAACAGCTCGGCCAGCCCTTCGTGGTGGAGAACCGGCCAGGCGCCAATTCCAACATCGCGGCGCAGGCGGTGCTGCGCAGCCCGGCCGACGGCTACACGCTGCTGCTGGGCTCGCCCGGCACCAACGCCATCAACCCGCATCTCTACACCAATCCCGGCTACGACCCGCTGACGGATTTCCTGACCATCGGCCAGATCGCCGAGGTGCCGAACCTGATCGCGGCCCATCCCGGCCTCGGCGTGAACAACGCCGCCGCGCTGATCGAACTCGCGAAGCGGCGGACGCTCTCCTATGGCGAGACGAGCATCGGCGGCTCCACGCATCTGGCGGCCGAGCTGTTCCGGCTGATGGGCGGCTTCGAGGCGACGCATGTCTCCTACCGCGGCAGCTCGCCCATGATGACGGACCTGCTGCCGGGGCGGATCGATTTCGGCACGGACAACCTGCCCTCCATCCTGCCGCATATCCGCTCCGGCGCGCTGACGGCGATCGGCATCACATCGTCCACGCGCTGGTCCGGTGCGCCTGACATCGCAGCGATCGCGGAGACGCTGCCGGGATATGAGGTCACGGCGTGGTTCGGCCTGGTCGCGCCGCGCGGCGCGCCGCCCGAGATCATCCAGCGCACCAATGCCGCGCTGAATGCCGGGCTGGGCCATGCCTCGGTCGTCGCGCGCATGACGGAACTCGGCGCCCGGCCGCTGCCGGGGACGCCCGAGGTCTACCAGGCACGCAACGTCGCGGAATTCGCGCGGCTCGGCGACCTGATCCGCCGGGTGGGCATCAGGCCCGAATAGCCCGCGGGCGCGGCAGGCGCCGGCGCCGCTATTGCGGCAATTCGCGATGCATCACGACGGACTGGCCACCCGTGGACATGCTGCCCCAACTGTTGACCTGGTTGCCGCGGCCGCCGCCGAAGGGCGCGTCCGGCACGCCGCTGATCGCGGCCAGGTCCCGTTGCGGCGCGCAGGCCGTGGCGCCAAGCAGCATCACCAGCGCGGCGGCGCCGAACAGCAGGGTGCGGGGGCGGGACATGGCGTGGCTCCTCATCCGCGCCACGATACAGCCGCCATGCGTCACGCGCCAGATTCGCGCATCCGTCGCTTGATCTCGGCCTTCCACATCTTGCCCGTCGCGGTCTTGGGCAACTCGTCCACGAAGCGGACCGCATCGGGGACCCACCATTTCGCGACCTTGCCGTCGTAGAAGGAGAGGATCTCCTCCTGAGTCGGATTGGTGCCGGGCTTCGGCACCACCAGCAGCAGCGGGCGCTCGTCCCATTTCGGGTCGGGCACCGGCACGGCCGCGGCTTCGGCCACCATGGGATGCGCCATGATGAGGTTCTCGAGCGTGATGGAGGAGATCCATTCCCCGCCGCTCTTGATCACGTCCTTGGCGCGATCGACGATCTCGATGCTGCCGAGCGCGTCCTTGGTCACCACGTCGCCCGTGCGGAACCAGCCGTCCCCGGTGAAGGCG
>JAYRQX010000271.1:0-1518 GCA_041910415.1 Acetobacteraceae bacterium
AGGTTCTCCTTGAGCGGCGCGCCGACCTTGGCCGCCTTGTGTCCGCGCAGGTAGAGCGGTTCGCCCGAGGTATCCAGGTACAGCGTGGCCTCGCCGGCGGTGAGGAACAGGTGGATGCGAACATCCGGCGCCTTGGTATTCACGCTCGGACGCCGGCCGAGTTCGTCGCGAAAGCGGTCGCAGACGGCATCCTTCACCTTCAGGGTAATGAACTCCAGGCTCTTCAGCGGTGATCGGATCGCGGTGACGTAAACGCGGATGCCGCGCTCGACCGCGAACAGCGCCGGCCAGCGGACCTCGTGCGCGAGCCGGTAGATATCCGCCTCGCCGCGATAGTCAGCCTTGGCGACACGGCGCAACACGCGCGTGGCGATGCGCGATTCGAGGTTGATTCGATAGACCGTCTCCGCCGTGCCGGTGCAGGCCACGCCGCCCGGCACGACGGCGACATCGCCGGCGCCGGCGGCGGTGAGGTCCTCGGCCAGGAGCGCCTCCAGCCCGCGCGGACAGGTCACGAACAAGGGATCGGCGCCTCCCGTTCGCGCTCGCGACAACGGCGCGGGCGCCGTTCCCGCCGCGGCCTTGTGAACCCGTGGCGGATGTCCGTGCGCGGACCGCGCGCCGGCGCTCAAAACGGCTTCACCACGACCAGGATGCAGACCGCCACCAGGGCCAGCACCGGCACTTCGTTGAAGAAGCGGAACCAGACGTGGTTGCGCGCCGAGCGGCCGGCCGCGAAATCGGCGAGCAGGCGGCCGCACCACAGGTGATAGGCGGCCAGCCCCACCACCAGCGCGGTCTTGGCGTGCAGCCAGCCGCCGGAAAAGCCCCAGCCGAACCAGAGCCAGAGCCCGAGCCCGATCGCCAGGATGCCGATCGGCGTGACGAAGCGATAGAGCTTGCGGGCCATCAGCAACAGGCGGTCGCGCTCGGCGGCGCTCGCCGCCGGCACCATCGCCAGATTGACGAAGATGCGCGGCAGATAGAACAGCCCGGCGAACCAGCTGACCACGAAGACGATGTGGAAGGCCTTTACCCAGAGCATGCGATTCCTTTCCGTTTCGCGTCCGCGATCCCGGCATTGACATCGGGATAGCGCAGGCGCAGTCCGAGTTCGCGCTTCATGCGCTGGTTGTCGAGGCGGCGCGACTCGCGCATGAACGACCAGTGCATCGGCGGCAGCGTGCGCTCGGCCTCGGCGCGGCCCACGCGGGGGGCGCGCGGCAATTCGAAGCTGTCGGCCAGCAGGTCGAACCAGTCGCCCATCGCCAGCGCGGAATCGTCGCTGATGTTGAAGCAGCGCCCGTTGCCCCCGCGATGCAGCGCGCGGATGCAGGCGGCAGCGAGATCCTCGGCATGGATGTGGTTGGTATGGCTGTCCTCGCCGGCGGCGAGCAGCGGCAGGCCGCGCCGCAGCCGGTCGAGCGGCAACCGGTCGGCGGCATAGATGCCGGGCGCGCGCAGGATGGCCACGTTGACGCGCGTGCGCCGGCCGAAGCGGCGCAGCCGGGCCTCGGC
>JAYRQX010000272.1:0-6859 GCA_041910415.1 Acetobacteraceae bacterium
CGACCGACCGGCCCGCCGCTTCCCCCGCTTTTCACCTTTTCCCCCCTTTCCCGATGACCACTGCCATGACGCTCTGGATGCGCTTCGATGCCGATGGCGAAACCCTTTTTGGAACCCTGGAGGGCGATACCGTCACGGCGTGGTCGGGCGACATGTTCGCCGATTCGCGCCCGACCGGACGGCGCTTTCCGCTCGCCGAAGTCCGCCCGCGCACACCCTGCGTACCGGCCAAGCTGATCGGCCTGTGGAACAACTTCCACGAGCGCGCGGCGAAGGAAGGGCTCGCCCGACCGGCGCATCCGCTTTACTTCCTCAAGGCGCCCAGTTGCCACGCCGCGCATGGCGAGCCGATCCGCCGGCCGCCCGCTTATGACGGCGCGGTGGTGTTCGAGGCCGAGCTCGGGATCGTCATCGGCCGCCGCGCGAGCGCGCTCGGCGTCGCCGAGGCGCCGGCGGCGATCTTCGGCTACACCTGCGTGAACGACGTCACCGCGCGCGACCTGATGCGCCTGGACCCGGCCTTCACCCACTGGACGCGGGCCAAGAGTTTCGACAGCTTCGGCGTCATCGGCCCGGCCATCGCGCGCGGCATCGATCCCGCCGGGCTGCGCGTGCGCGCGCTGGTCGATGGCGAGGAACGGCAGAACTACCCGGTCGCCGACATGTTCTTCTCGCCAGCGGAAATCGTCAGCCTGATCTCGCATGACATGACGCTGGAGCCGGGCGACGTGATCGCCTGCGGCACCTCGGTCGGCGCCGGTCCATTGGCCGCGGGCGAGACGGTCGAGGTGGCGATCGACGGCATCGGCCGGCTGGTCAATCGCTTCGGCGGGCAGGCACCCGCGGCCTGATCGGTTCACCCGAAAGTCAGCCCTGGCGGGACGGCGGTATCCTCCGCCCGAAGGAGGAAACGCCATGCCGCCACCCGCCGCCGCGGCCGCCACCGACCAGGACGACAGTCCCGAGATCCTGTTCCACCTGCGCTGGGTGGGGCGCATCGCCCTGTTGGTCGGCGCGCTGGCCGCGCTCGGGCTGGCGGGCTTCCTCTATCTGGTCGCCGACCCGGCCGGCCACACCTATGGCGAACTGATCCAGTCGCACAGCATCACCCAGGGCCTGCTGCGGCCGGGGCTGATCGTCGGCGGCGTGTTCCTGCTGGCGATCGCGGCGGTGATCACCTGGATGATCGCGCTCTACAGCAGCTTTCGCATCGCCGGCCCCTTGTTCCGCTTTTCGCGCAACCTGCGCGTGGCCATCGCCAAAGGCGCGCGAACGCCGATCCCGATCCGCCAGGGCGACCGCCTTCACGCCGAGGCGCGCATGCTGCACGAGGCGCTGACGGCGGTGCATGACTATTACGCGACGCTCGACGCGGCGATTGCCGCCGCGCGCGGATCGGCGGCCGATCCGGCGGCCCGCGCCGAATCCATCCGCCGCTTGCGCGAGATTCATGAGTGTGCCCGCGTTTAGCCGCGCGCTGCTCGCCGGCGCGTTCGCGGTGTTCGCCGCGCTCGCGCTGTGGGCCACCCAGGCGGCGCAGCGCGAGGGCATTCATCCGCGGCAGGCGGCCTGCGACACCTGCCACCTCGGCGGCAAGGCGGTGAATCCGGAGCAGGCGCACCTGCTGCGCGCGCCGCAGGAGAAGCTCTGCGCCGGCTGCCACCAGAATGCCAATCAGGTCAGCCACCCCAGCGGCTTCGCGCCCAGGTCGGCCGTCGGCAAGGACTATCCGCTGGACTGGAAGGGCGACATGACGTGCGGCACCTGCCACGACATCCACGGCACCGCGCCCGGCCTGATGCGTGGCGACCGCCGCGGCAAGGCGCTGTGCCTGGCCTGCCACGAGACGAAGTTTTTCGAGCAGATGCGCGACAAGGGCGTCTCGGTGGCCGCCGCCGGCCATCTGGGCGGCGAAACGCAAACCGACGCGGCGACGCTCGACCCTTACTCGCGGCAATGCATGAGCTGCCACGGCGAAAAGGGCGAAGGCCCGCGCACCGCGATCGACCGCAATTCGATCGTCCGCCACGGGCGCGCCGGGGACGTCAATCACCCGGTCGGCAGCCGGTATGCCATTGCGTTTCGCTCGGGCGGCTACCGGCCCGTCGCGCAACTCTCAAAGAATGTCCTGCTCCCCGGCGGGCTGGTGAGCTGCGTTTCCTGCCACACCGGCTACAAGAAGCAGCACGGTTCGCTCGTGCTGCCGCTGGCCAATTCCGCGCTGTGCTTCGAATGCCACGACATATGACCGACACCCGCCACCTCCATCACCGCCATATCCATTACATCGACCATGTCCTGCAGCGCCGGCTGATGGTCGCGCTGGTGGTGCTGGAGGTCATCGTCCTCGCCGTGGCCGGCGCCACGCTGCATGCGCGGCTCGATGCCATCGTCGAGGAGAACCTTTACCGCACCCACCTCGCCGCGCAACCGGCGATGTTCCCCTTGCTGCTCGGCGAGGCGATGAAGATCATCGCCGGGATGGTCGCGGCAAACCTGGTGGCCCTGCTCGCGGCCGATCGCATCTGGGTGGGCCACGTCTTTTCGATCCGCACCACCTTGCGCGCCTTGCTCAGCGCCAGCCGTGAGCTCGACTTTCGCGACACGCCGGAAATCGAGGTCGCCCATCGCGTGCATGCGGACGCGATGCAATGGCGCGTCTGCGAACGCACCCGCATCGCCGCGCTCGGCGTGCATCTCGCGGCACTGGCGCGCGACGCCGAAGCCGGCGGTCTCGATGCCGCCGAGTTCGAACTCCGCCTGGGCGAGTTCCATGAACTGCTGCCCGCCGCGGCAACGGGCGCCGACGGCGGTCGCTGACCGCCACCGCGCGGCGGCCGAAAGTTCGCCCTGAAAGTCAGCCCTGGCGGGACGGCGCGCGATCGCTCAACCTGGCGCACAATTAGCGGCCCCCATCCCCGAGGAGACAACCATGACACAAGAAATCACCGGCGGCTGCCTGTGCGGCCAGATCCGCTACACCGTCAGCCAGCCCGTCGACAAGATCATCGCCTGCCACTGCACCCACTGTCAGAAGGCCTCGGGCGCCGGCGCCAGCCACAACGTCCCGCTGCCGGCCAGCGCGCTGACGATCACCCGGGGCCAGCCCAGGCGTTACGACGACATGGCCGATTCCGGCAACATCCTGTGGCGCTTCTTCTGCCCCGATTGCGGAAGCTCGCTCTACAGCCAGCGCAGCAAGTCGCCGGAGATGATCGTGCTCAAGGCCGGCAGCCTGGACGATTCGAACGGCATGAAGCTGGTGATGAACATCTGGACCGACAGCGCGCGGCCCTGGATGCCGATCGACCCTGCCGTCGAGCAGCACGCGAAGAACCGGCCCGCGCCGAAAACCTGAGGCGCGCGGGCGATGGAAATGCAGATCGTCGCCTGGATCGCGGCGGGGCTGGTGTTCGCCTCGTTCTTCATGAAGACCATCGTGCCGCTGCGCGCCGTGGCGATCGCCAGCAACCTGGCCTTCATCGCCTAGGCACTGCTCGGCATCCAGTTCGGCGTCTTCGACAAGGTCTTCCCCATCCTTGCGCTGCATGTCGCGCTGTTGCCGCTCAACATCGTGCGGCTGCGCGAGGTGAAGCGCTCGATCCGCGCCGTGCGGGAGGTCACGCGCGCGCATGCCTCGCTCGACTTCCTGGTTCCTTTCATGACCAGCCAGCGCTTCGCGGCGGGCGACTGGCTGTTCCGCAAGGGCGACGGCGCGGACAGGCTCTTCCTGCTCCATGCCGGACGCGTGCGCCTGACGGAGATCGACAAGATCATCGAGCCCGGCGCGGTGTTTGGCGAGGTCGGCGTGTTCTCCGACGACGCGCTGCGCACCTCATCCGCGCAATGCCTCGAGGACTGCGAGCTTTACACGCTCACCGGCGGCAAGGCCATCGAACTTTTCTACCAGGATCCGCGCTTCGGCTTCTTCATCGTGCGCGCGCTGGCCCGCTATGTTTCGGAAGGCACCGGCGAGGATCGGTCGGCGCGATGGTCCGACCCGCGGGTGGCCGGGCCAACGGCAACCGTGACGCGCTGATACCGCGCAGGCGCGACGAGACGGCGGGTGGCGCGGATTTTTCATTCGCGAGTTGCATTGCGTTGATCGATTTCGCGTTAACCTCCGTGCGGGCTCGCCCCTTACCTCATTCACCAGGAGTGCATTGACGATGGCAACCAAGACTGCTGCAAAACCCAAGGCTCCGGCCGCCAAGGCGGCGCCGGCCAAGGCACCGGCCAAGAAGGCCGCCCCCGCCAAGAAGGCGGCCCCGGCGAAAGCCGCCAAGGCCCCCGCCAAGAAACCGGCCGCGAAGGCAGCGGCACCGGAGGTCAAGCCGATCACCACGGCACTGAACAAGACCTCGCTGGTGGCCCATCTGGCCGCCGCCGCCGAGGTGGAACTGAAGGCCGTCAAGCGCGTGCTCGCCGCGCTGGAAGCCGCCGCGCTGGGCGCGCTGCACAAGAAGGGACTCGGCGAATTCACCATTCCGGGCCTGATCAAGATCATCGCCCAGAAGGTGCCGGCCAAGCCCAAGCGCTTCGGCAAGAACCCGTTCACGGGCGCGGACCAATGGTTCGCCGCCAAGCCGGCCAGCGTCAAGGTCAAGGTCCGTCCGCTGAAGAAGCTGAAGGACGCACCGAAGTAATCGCGGCGCGCGGGGCCGGAGGACCGGCTCCGCGCCTCGCGCCGATCCGCGCCGCACCGATGCCAAAGGCGATTCGGCGGCCGACTCCACCACCCACCGCGTCATTCATACGGCATTGATGGCCCCGCGTCGCGAAACCGCGAACCTCGCCGTGCCGCCGGTCGCGCATCATCGCGAACACCTGTCGCCACGCCGGACACGCGCCGGACCCGGCGGCGACTGAAGGAAGCCCGCGCCAATGGCAAGCCTGCAACCCAAGCAGACGTTGCGCAACCTGGAAAAGTCCATGGAAATGCGGCGCAAGCTGCTGCCCGTGCTCAAGACGCTGGAATGCCTCGACCTGGTGATGATCATCGGCGCCGCCGAGGAGCGCGGGCAGCCCGTGGGCTACAAGCAGTTGCTGCTGGAGAACCTTTCGCCGCCGTCCACCCTGAAGCGCCGCATCGAACGGCTGATCCGGCACAAGATCATCCGCAAGATAAACGCGATGGAAGACGGCCGGCGCGTCGAATACGTGCTGTCCACCGCGTCGGCCAAGTCGCTGAAGGCGATCTTCGCCGCATCCTGCGCGGGCGGCGGACGCTAGGCGCTAGACACGGTCGCGCCCGCGCTCCGGCCGACCATGGTCGTTCGGCCGGCGACGGGCGCGGAACCAGGGCTTGCCGCTAGGGGTTGGCGCTGATGCGCGGGCCCTTGAACGGACCCTCCACCGGGCCGCCGTTGAGCGCGACCTTGCCCTCGAAAGCCGGGTATTGCCCCTGGACCGCGGGTACGCCGACGAGCTTTTGCGGCTGCCCCGGCTGGCTGGACGATGTCGCGCCCGCTGCTTGCGCGGAAATCAGCGGAACCACCCGTGAAATGACGAATGCAATGGTCGGAATGGCGACACCGACGGCCGCCCCAATCAGGATGCTTCGCTTCATGCCCGTCCTCCTCGAGACGCTTTGCGGCATGTTCCGCCGGCAACTTCCCCGCGTTACGGGTGATGCCCGCGACCCGCCGATTCGAATGTTGTCGCGCCAGTGCCAATCCCGCGGGCACTCACGGATTCGTCGATCATGCGCCATGCCCGCGCGGATGTCGACGCGGAAATGGGGCCAATTTGGGCGTGTTTCCCGCGTTCGCCAAACCTGCCGCGGCCGGGCGGCCGATGGATTCTCCGCGAAGGAGCCGGCCGCTGAATGTTGGCCACAAGGTGATCGACGGTCCGTTCGTCGTGCACAATGGGCGGCCGGGGGCGATCCGCCCTTGACCTTGTCGAGGAGAAAGATCATGAGTACCGCCGCCGCTTCCCCCATCCCGCCCGGCATGCACACGGTGACACCGCATTTGTGCTGCCGCGATTGCTCGGGCGCCATCGATTTCTACGTCAAGGCCTTCGGCGCGGAGTCTTTCGGCCGGTTGAGTTCGCCTGACGGCCGGATCATGCACGCGATGATCCGCATCGGCGATTCGCACGTATTCCTCTTCGACGAGATGCCGGAGCACGGCGCGCTTGGACCGCGGGCGCTCAAGGGCACGCCGGTGTTCTTGCACCTCTATGTCGTGGACGTCGATGCCGCCCATGCCCGCGCCGTGGCCGCCGGCTGCACGCCGGTGATGCCGCTGGCGGACATGTTCTGGGGCGACCGTTACGGCCAGGTCGAGGACCCCTATGGTCACCGCTGGTCGCTCGCGACGCACAAGCAGGATCTGACGCCGGACGAAATGGCGGAGGCGATGCGGCGCGCCATGCCCGCCGGTTCCGCGGATTCCACGAGCACGAAGAGGGCGCCATGAACAATCCGGTCGGCTGGTTCGAGATCTACGTGGATGACATGACGCGGGCCAAGGCCTTCTATCAGGTCGTGCTCGGCGCCGAGCTGAACAGGCTGGACAGCCCCGACCTCGAAATGTGGGCCTTCCCGATGACCCAGGACGCCTACGGGGCCTCGGGCGCCCTGGTGCGCATGCCGGGCTTTCCGGCCGGCGGCAATAGCACCCTGGTGTACTTCCACTGCGCCGACTGCGCGGTCGAGGCGGGCCGCGCGGTGGCGGCCGGCGGCCGGGTGCAAAAGGAAAAGACGTCGATCGGGCCGTACGGGTTCATCGCCCTGGTGACCGACACCGAGGGCAACATGATCGGCCTTCACTCCATGCAATAGGCGCGGGAGCGCCGTCCCGCCACGGCTGACTTTCGCTGACGTGGCGGTTCGACGATCGTCGCGGGGGCC
>JAYRQX010000273.1:0-1977 GCA_041910415.1 Acetobacteraceae bacterium
CGGTTCGCGCTTGCGCGTCGGGCCGGAGTCGGCCGGTGCCAACCCGGGGCCGGCGTCCTACCGCCGCGGCGGGCCGCTGACGGTGACCGACTGCAACGTGATGGTCGGCAAGCTCTCGCCGGAGCTCTTCCCGCGGGTCTTCGGCCCCGGCGGCGACCAGCCGCTGGATGCCGAGGTGGTGCGGGAGAAATTCGCCGCACTTGCCGCCGAGATCGCCGCCGCGACCGGCCAGCCCCAGGACCCGCGCGCGGTCGCCGAAGGCTTCCTGCGTGTCGCCGTCGCCAACATGGCGAACGCCATCAAGCAGGTCTCCATCCAGAAGGGGCACGACGTCACGCGCTATGCCCTGCAATGCTTCGGCGGCGCGGGCGGGCAGCATGCCTGCCTGGTGGCCGACGAACTCGGCATGGAGACGGTTTTCATCCATCCCTTCGCCGGCGTGCTGTCGGCCTATGGCATGGGGCTCGCGGATCAGACCGTGATCCGCGAAGGCGCGGTGGAAGCGCCGCTGTCCGCGGCATCCATGGACGGTCTCGCGCAGCGCCTGGACGCGCTGGCGGCGTCGGGACGCGCGGAGCTGCTGCGCCAGGGTGCGGAGGCCGGGCGCATACAGGCCGCGCGGCGCCTGCATCTGCGCTACGCCGGCACGGATTCCTTCCTGCCCGTTCCCTTCGGCAGCCATGACGCGGTCGTCGCGGCCTTCACCGCCGCCCATCGCCAGCGCTTCGGCTTCGCAACGCCGGAACGCCAGCTGATCGTGGAGGCCTGCATCGCCGAGGTGACCGCGTCCGGCGAGGCGGTGGAGGAAGGGGCGCTGGCCGATCGCTCGGACGGTGCGCCGGACCCGATCGACCAGGTCCAGCTCTGGACCGACGGCGCGGCCCGCGGCGCGGCGCTGTTCGACCGGGAGGCGCTGCTGCCGGGCGATCTCATCCCCGGCCCCGCGCTGATCCGCGAGGCGAATGCGACCACGGTGATCGAGCCGGGCTGGACCGCCGAGGTGACCGCGCTGGACCATCTGGTGCTGCGCCGGACCACACCGCGCGCCACGCGCTTTGCCGCCGGCACGGACCGTGCCGATCCGGTCATGCTCGAACTCTTCAACAACCTCTTCATGAGCATCGCCGAGCAGGCCGGCGCGGTGCTGCAGAACACCTCGCTCAGCGTCAACATCAAGGAACGGCTCGACTTCTCCTGCGCCATTTTTGATAGCACCGGTGCGCTGGTCGCCAATGCGCCGCATGTCCCCGTGCATCTCGGCGCCATGGGCGAGAGCGTGCGCACCGTGATCCGCCTGCGCGGCGCGACGCTGCGCCCCGGCGACGTGGTCGCGCTGAACAACCCCTATAATGGCGGCACGCATCTGCCCGACGTGACCGTCATCACGCCCGTCTTCGACGATGCGGGATCGGAGATTCTGTTCTTCGTCGGCAGCCGTGGCCATCACGCCGACATCGGCGGCCTGACGCCGGGCTCCACGCCACCCGTCTCCCGCACGCTGGAGGAAGAGGGCGTCGTCATCGACGATTTCCTGCTCGTCGAACAGGGCCGAATCCGCGAGGCGGAATTCCGCGCCCTGCTGGCACAGGCAAGATACCCTGCGCGCAGTCCGGACGTGAATGTCGCCGACATCAAGGCGCAGGTCGCATCCAACGAGAAATCGGTGCAGGAACTCCAGCGCTCCGTGCGCGCGTTCGGGCTGGCGACCGTGCGCGCCTACATGCGCCACGTCATGGACAACGCGGAGGAAAGCGTCCGCCGCGTGCTCGACCGCCTGCCCGACGGCGCCTTCGCCACCACGATCGACGACGGCACGCCGCTCGAGGTCGCGGTGCGCGTGGACCGCGCCCGCCGCAGCGCCGTCATCGACTTCACGGGCACCGGGCCGCAGCGCCCCAACAACTTCAACGCGCCCGCCGCGGTCGGGCGTGCCGTGGTGCTCTACTGCTTCCGCTGCCTGGTGGGGGAGGACATCCC
>JAYRQX010000274.1:0-3025 GCA_041910415.1 Acetobacteraceae bacterium
CCCGCCGGTCCAGCGGCCGCAGGAGCGCAGCCAGTCCGTGCTGAACACGCTGGAACGCCTGCGCACCTCCCAGCAGCAGACCGAGGCGCCGCGCGCCCGCCCGAACCCGGCCGCCGGCGCGGCGCGCCAGGGTGGCGGCTCGCCATCCGGCACGGCGCAGTTGACGCAGGGTGAAATCCGCGGCCTCGCCGACCAGATCAGCGAATGCTGGAACGTCGATCGCGGCATGATGGGGCTCGACCAGATCACGGTGGAACTCCGGGTCGTGCTCGACGGGCAGGGCATGGTGCGCAATGTCACCGGCCCTGTGCCGTCCGACCCGCGCGCGCGTTCCGTCTACGAATCCGCGCGACGCGCCCTGATGTCGCCGCAATGCAACCCTCTTCGGGTCCCGGCCGACAAATACCAGACCGTCATGGCCTCGACCTTCCGCTTCAATCCCAGGGGTCTCGTCCGATGAGCATTTTCTCTCCGTTCGTGATCACCCGGCGCCGTGCGCTGTTCGCCGCCGGCACGACCTCGGTCGCCCCCGGCATCTTCGCGACGCCCCTGCCGGCCGCGGCCCAGGCACAGCCGCGCGGCGCGGTGATCGACATCACCCGCGCGCGCACGGACCCGATCCCGATCGCGATCCCCGACATGCCCGGCGCCGGCGACGGCGCGCGCATCGGCCGCGACATCGCGCGCGTCATCCAGGCGAACCTGCGCAACTCCGGCCTGTTCCGCCCGGTCGAGCGCCAGGCCTTCATCCAGACCGCCGAGAGCGCCGCCCAGACGCCGCGCTTCCAGGACTGGCGCGTGATCGGCACGCAGGCGCTGGTCACCGGCCGCGTGGTGGACACCGGCGGCCAGATCCGCGTCGAGTTCCGCCTCTGGGACGTGCTGCCGGAGACGCAGCTGCAGGGCACGGCCTTCACGGCGCCGATCGCCAATTGGCGCCGCATCGCGCATCTGATCTCCGACGTGATCTACAAGCGCCTGCTGGGCGAGGACGGGTATTTCGACACCCGAATCGTCTATGTCAGCGAAACCGGCCCGCGCGACCGGCGCATCCGCCGCCTCGCCATCATGGACCAGGACGGCGAGAACAACCGCACGCTCACCGATGGCCGCAACGCCGCGCTGACGCCGCGCTTCCATCCCTCGGCCGACCGCATCGCCTTCATGTCCTACCAGGACCGCGGCGAGCCGCGCGTCGTGCTGCTCGATCTCGGCTCCGGCCGCCAGCAGCCGCTCGGCTCCTTCTCGGGCATGACGCTCTCGCCGCGCTTCTCGCCGGACGGGCGCTCGGTCGTGCTCTCCGCCACCCGCGCGGGGGATGCGAACATCTTCGTCGTGGATATCGGCTCGCGGCGCGAACGGCAGCTCACCTCGGGCGGCGGGCTCGACGTCTCGCCTTGCTTCTCGCCCGACGGCACGCAGATCGTGTTCAACTCCGACCGCGGCGGCGATCAGCAACTCTATGTGATGAGCGCGGAGGGCGGGAATGTCCGCCGCATCTCCTTCGGCAATGGCCGCTACGCGACGCCGGTCTGGTCGCCGCGCGGCGACCTGATCGCCTTCACCCGCATCGGGCGCGGCGGCTTCGCCATCGGCGTGATGCGCCCCGACGGCTCGGGCGAGCGCATCCTGTCGGAAGGCTGGGCCATGGAAGGCCCGACCTTCGCGCCGAACGGCCGCGTGCTGATGTTCTACCGCGAGACCCAGGCGCGCGATTCCCGCGGCGGCGGCTATTCCGCCCGCCTCGCCTCGATCGACATCGCGGGCTTCAACGAGCGCCCGGTGCCGACGCCGACGGATGCGACCGACCCCGCCTGGTCGCCGCTTCTTTCGTGACCGGAATGGCCCCCCAACCTTGACCATCGGCGCCGAGCGGCGTTAGGGCCGATGCCTCCGCACGCTGTGCGCGCAAGGATCACCGCAAGGATCTCTCCCATGAACCGTGCTCTGCTTGGCGCCGTCGCTGCGCTCTCCCTCCTCGCCGGCTGTTCCAACAGCTCGGAGACCGGCGCCCAGACCGGCGCCGGCGGCGCGATCCGCCCGGGCAGCCAGGAAGACCTGGTCGCCAATGTCGGCGACCGCGTGCTGTTCGATACCGACCGGTCCAACATCCGCGCCGACCAGCGCCCGATCCTGGAACGCCAGGCCGCCTGGATGCAGCAGCATTCGAGCGTGCAGGTGCAGGTCGAAGGCCATGCGGACGAACGCGGCACGCGCGAATACAACCTCGCCCTCGGCCAGCGCCGCGCGAATTCCGCGCGCGACGTGCTGATCGCGGGCGGCGTCGCGGGCGGGCGCATCAGAACCATCTCCTACGGCAAGGACCGGCCGGTGGCGCTCGGCTCGGACGAGGCGGCCTGGGCGCAGAACCGCCGCGCCGTGACGGTGGTCCAGTAGCCCGAAGGCCGGGGCCGGATGCGCCATTGGCGTGCCGCAATGCAGGCGGCTAATACCGGATCTCATTGATTGGAACCTGCGGCCGGCGGTCCGGCGTAGCCAGGCGCGCGGAGGCGCGCACCGGCGTGATACCTGCGGCACGAGGCTTTGACTCGTGCCGAGGTTGCGAAGGCGGCCCGCTCGCGGTCGGCTGTGCCGATCCGCCGGTCATGCGAACAGCATGCCTTCGGCATGACGGTCCGGCGAGCCAAGCAAACCGGAGGTTTGCGCCCGGCGCATGAGGGTATGCAAAGATGAATACCACCGGTCGAAGCATTCGACCGGTGATATGAGGTGCAGATCGGTCACGATCTGCGAGATCTGGTATGAGTTTTGTGGTGCAGCCCCTGCCCGGAGCCGCTTGCCGATGATGCTTTCCGCCTTCCCGCGCCTGGCGGGTGCCGCGCTTGCCCTGGCGCTGGCCATGCCCGGCCCGGCGCGCGCGCAGTTCGATAGCCGCGAGGCGATCGCGCTGCAGAACCAGATCCTGGAACTCAGGCGCGAGCTCGACCAGCTGCGCCGTGGCGGCGTTGCCGCGCCTGCGCCGCGCGGTGGAGGCGGCGGCGGACTCGGCCCCGAAGGCGTCGCC
>JAYRQX010000275.1:0-2704 GCA_041910415.1 Acetobacteraceae bacterium
CCGCCAGCTGCGATCCGCCCGGCACGGATGTCGCGGGATCCGGATCGTCCACGCGGTAGCCGGCGAGGGTGGACAAGGGCAGGAAGACCCGCCCGGGGTCGAGCAGATGCGCCAGCCTCTCCCGCGGGGAAAGTTTTCGTCGTTTCGCCCAGTCCCGCGTGCCGCGGGCGGACGCCGCTTCGGCGCGGGCTTCCAAGGCGCGCAGGCGGTCCACCAGCGCCTCGTTGTGCGCGCGGCGCTGTTCGAATTCCGGCGAACCCGGCCGGATCAGCGGTTCGATCGGTGTCACGGTCCTGGGCGTCCCCCGCCGCGCACCATGCCGGGACCGGCCCCGCGCTGGAACCCCCCTTCCCCGCCCAGGCGATGCAGGGGAACATGCGGCCATCGCGACACAGGAGGAACGCCAGACCATGGCCCTTGAACCCGGCCGCCCCAGGCCAGAGCCCACGCCCGAGACCAGGCATTTCTGGGAAGGATGCAAGCAGGGAAAGCTGCTGCTCCAGCGCTGCCCGGACACCGGCAAGGCGTATTTCCCGCCCCGTCCCTTCAGCCCCTACACCGGCAACCGCGCGGTCGAGGTGTTCGAGGCCTCCGGCCGCGCCACGCTGCATTCCTACGTCATCCACCATCGCGCGGTGCCGGGCTTCACGCCGCCCTACGCCATCGCGGTCGTGGAACTCGAGGAAGGGCCGCGCATGATGACCAACATCATCGATTGCCCGCAGACGCCCGAAGCCCTCGTGCTCGACATGAAGCTCGAAGTGGCCTTCGTGCCGATGGACGAGAAGACCACCCTTCCCCTGTTCCGCCCAGCGAAGGGAGCGTGACGCCATGACGATCAAGCCAGGCGAGATCGCCATCGTCGGCGCGGCCGAGAGCACGCGCATCGGCACCGTGCCCGAGATGGCGCAGATCATGCTGCACGCGGATGCCGCTCTCAACGCCATGGCCGATGCGGGGCTGAAGCCCAGCGACATCGACGGCGTGGCCTGCGTCGGGCCGATGATGCCGCAGCAGGTCGCGCACTATCTCGGCATCACGCCGAAATGGGTCGATGGCACCGGCGTCGGCGGCTGTTCCTTCATGCTGCATGTCCGCCACGCGGCGGCCGCCATCCATGCGGGCTATGCCAAGACGATCCTCATCACCCATGGCGAGAGCGGCAAGTCGCGCATCAATGCCATGCCGCGCCCGCCGGAACCGCAGAGCCTGAACGGGCAGTTCGAGGCGCCGTTCGGACCCATGGGTCCGCCGACGCTCTTCCCCATTCCCGTGCTCCGCTACATGAAGGCGACGGGCACCACGCATGAGCACCTGGCGCAGGTCGCCGTCGTGCAGCGCGAATGGGCGGGGAAGAACCCGCGCGCGGCCTTCCGCGATCCGATCACCATCGCGGACGTGCTGGGCAGCAAGATGATCGCCTACCCCTTCCGGCTGCTGCAATGCTGCCTGGTGACCGATGGCGGCGGCGCGCTGATCCTGACCGCCGCGGACCGGGCGAAGGACTTTTCCACGCCGCCCGTCTACATCCTCGGCAGTGGCGAGTCCGTCGAGACCACCATGGTCAGCCAGATGCAGGATTTCACGTCCTCCCGCGCCTTCCGCGTGGCGGGGCCGGAAGCCTTCCGCATGGCGGGCATCAAGCACAGCGATGTCGATCACCTGATGATCTACGACGCCTTTGCTCACCTGCCGCTCTACGGGCTCGAAGACCTCGGCTTCTGCAAGCGCGGCGAAGCCAAGGACTTCATCTGGGAAGGCAATACGCGCCCTGGCGGCAAGCTGCCGCTCAACACCAATGGCGGTGGGCTCTCCTACACCCACACCGGCATGTACGGCATGTTCGCCCTGCAGGAGAGCGTGCGGCAGGTGCGCGGCACCGCGCCGGCGCAGGTGCCGGGCGTGAAGATCAGCGTGGCGCATGGCGTCGGCGGCATGTTTTCTGCCAGCGGCACCGTCGTGCTGTCGAACCAGCGTCCCTGATGGCCCGAGGACGGTCCGGCGCATGGCGCGCCGGACCGCGCCATGCGGCGCCGCGGAGCCGGACATGGATGAGCCGGAACCACCCATCCTGCACCTGTTCTGCGGTCGCATCGCCGCCGGCAAGTCCACTCTGGCCGGCGCCCTGGCGGCCGGGCCCCGGACGGTGCTGATCGCGCTCGACGACTGGATGGCGGTTCTCTACCCGACCGAGAACCGCAGCATCGAGGACTTCGCCATCCTCACCACCCGCATCCGCGCGGTGATGGGTCCTCATGTCGTGGCCATGCTTCGCAACGGCGTCTCCGTCGTGCTGGATTTTCCGGCCAACACGCTGCTGTGGCGTGGCTGGATGCGCTCCATCATCGAGGAAGCGAAGGTCCATCACGAACTGCACTGGCTCGATACGCCGGACGCGGTCTGCCGGGAGCGGCTGCGGAGGCGCAACGAGAGCAGGGAACACCGCTACGTCGTGGACGATGCGACCTACGACCGGTTCATGCGGTATTTCGTGCCGCCGACCGAGGAAGAGGCTTTCAATATCGTCGTGCACAGGCCCTAGTATCGGCCCGGGAACCATCAGGGAGAACGCCATGGCCGCCCATATCGGCCGCCGCGCCATGCTCGGCGCCTGCGCGGCACCACTCGCTGCGCCGACGCTGGCACAGTCCGGCTTCCCCAACCGCCCCATCCGCCTGGTCGTGCCCTGGCCGCCCGGCGGGTC
>JAYRQX010000276.1:0-3644 GCA_041910415.1 Acetobacteraceae bacterium
CGAGCAGAACGGCCAGGAGAATGCGCGTCATGGTAGAATAACCATGCCTCGATGTACCCGCGAATGCAAGCGGTGCGTCAGCGCGCGCCGAGCATCTGCCGCGCCACGATCACCCGCATGATCTCGTTCGTGCCTTCGAGGATGCGATGGACGCGAAGGTCGCGGACGATCTTCTCGATGCCGTAGTCCGCGAGATACCCATAGCCGCCGAGCAGTTGCAGTGCCTCATCCGCCACGCGGCTGCCGGTGTCGGTGACGAAGCGCTTGGCCATGGCGCAGAACATCGAGGCATCAGGCGCCTTCGCATCGAGCTTCGCGCAGGCGCGCCAGAGCAGGGCGCGCGCCGCTTCGAGCTCGATCCGCATGTCGGCGAGCCTGAACTGCGTGTTCTGGAACTCCGCGATCGCCTTGCCGAAGGCGCGGCGTTCCTGGACGTAGCCGAGCGCGATGTCGAGCGCCGCCTGCGCCCCGCCGAGCGAGCAGGCCGCGATATTGAGCCGGCCGCCATCGAGCCCCGCCATGGCGTAGCGGAAGCCCTTCCCTTCCTCGCCCAGCAGCGCGTCGGATGTCACGCGGGCATTGTCAAAAATGACCTGCCGCGTCGGCTGCGCGTTCCAGCCCATCTTCCTTTCGTTGGCGCCGAAGGAGACGCCAGGCGCATCGCGCGGGATCAGCAGCGCGGAGACGCCGGACGGGCCTTCGCCGCCGGTGCGCGCCATCGTCAGATAGACGTCCGAGACGCCGGCGCCCGAGATGAACTGTTTTGTTCCATTGAGCACATAGCCTTCATTGTCGCGCGCGGCGCGCGTCTTCAGCGCGACGGCGTCCGAACCCGAACCCGGCTCCGTCAGCGCGTAGGAGGCGATGATGTCCATGCCGACCAGTTTCGGCAGCCATTCCGCCTGGAGCGCCGCACTGCCAAACGAATCGATCATCCACGCGACCATGTTGTGGATGGAGAGGAAGGCGCTGATGGTCGGGCAGCCCGTCGCCAGCGCCTCGAACACCACGGCGGCATCAAGGCGCGTGAGCCCCGCGCCGCCATTCTCCTCCCGCACGTAGAGCGACGCCATGCCGAGCTTCGCGGCCTCGCGCAGCTCGACCACGGGGAAGTGCCGCTCCTCGTCCCAGCGCTGCGCGTTGGGAGCCAGCGCCTCCCGCGCGAAATCCTGGGCGACCTGCTGCAGTTCGCGCGTGGCCTCGGGCAGCTCGAAGGCGGCGGTGTCGGGCATGGTGGTTCCTCCGGCGGCGCTTATGGAACGCCAGCGCGCCGGAGGTCCAGCGCGCTACTCGGCGGCCAGCGCCGTGGGCTGGTCCATCCGCGCCGCGATGGCCGCGATCTGCTGGCGGGCGTTGGCGAGGTTGCGGGCCTTCACATGCCCAAAACCCTTGATCTCGCCCCAGGCCTCGACCCACTCGCAGATCGTCGCATGCGTGCCGGGATTCAGGCGCGTCAGCATCGCATCCAGCTGCGTGCGGAATTCCCCGATCAGCGCGCGTTCGGTGACGCGTTCCTCGGAACGTCCAAAGATGTCGAGCGCGGTGCCGCGCAGCGCCTTGCCGTGGCGCAGCCAGCCCATGGCGCGGAGCATCCAGGGGCCGTAGGCCCGCTTCATCGGCAGGCCCGTGGAGGGATCCTTCTTCGCGAAGAGCGGCGGGGCGAGATGGATCTCGACGCGCTGCGTACCCGCGAAGTCATGCGCCAGCTTCGCCTTCCAGTCTTCCAGGCTGTGCAGCCGCGCGACCTCGTACTCGTCCTTGTAGGCCATCAGCCGGTGCAACTGCGTGGCGACCGCGCGCGACAGCCGCTCGCCGCCCGGCATCGCCGCCTGTTCCGCGGCGCGCGCGGCCTGCACTACGCCGGCATAGTCCCGCGCATAGCGCGCATTCTGCCAGGCGGTGAGGTCCTCCACGCGTCGCGCGATCAGCGCGTCCAGCGTCTCCTGCTCCGGCGTGCGCGGCTTCAGATCCTCAAGCGCCGCAGCGCGGCCACGGACAAACGCTTCCTTGTTCAGCGCGACCTGCGCGCCGTTCAGCTCCAGCGCGCGGTTGATCGCATCAGCGGACAGCGGCACCAGCCCGCGCTGGAAGGCAACGCCGAGGAGGAAGACGTTCAGGTAGATCGCGTCGCCCAGTTCCTCGACCACGCGCGTCGCACCGGGCAGCGCGATCAGGTCGCGGCAGGCGCGGCGGACGGAGGCCATCATGCCGTCGGTGTCGTAGCGCGTCGCCGTGTTCAGCACGAATTGCGCCGACGGCGCGAGGTCGGCGTTGACCACCGCGACGGTGCGGTCCGGCCCCAGCAACGGCCGCGCCGTGCGGCCCTGCGCCACCATCATGTCGGCCGCGATCAGCAGATCCGCCTGGCCCAACCCGATGCGCGGGCCGGCGATCGTCTCGGGCGCCGCGCCCGATGCACCGACGCGCAGCTGCGCATAGACGCCGCCGCCCTTCTGCGCGAGGCCGAGCTGATCGACCGTGCGCACGGGGCGGTTCTCGAGATGCGCGGCCATGGCGAGGATCGCCGCCATGCCCGAGACGCCCTGCCCGCCCACACCGGCGAGCAGCAGGTTCCACGCCTCGCCCTGCACCTGCGGCAGCACGGGATCGGGCGGCGCCTCGCTCGCGCCCTTCACGTGATGCTCGGCGGGCTTCGCGCCGACCAGCGTCACGAAAGACGGGCAGAAGCCGTTCACACAGGAATAATCCTGGTTGCAGGCGGATTGGTCGATGGCGCGCTTGCGGCCGAAGGGGGTCGCGATGGGCTCCACCGCGATGCAGTTCGATGCGCGCGAGCAGTCGCCGCAATCCTCGCAGACGCGCGGGTTGATCGCGACGCGCTTTTCCGCCTTCGGCGCCAGGTCCCGCTTTCTTTTCCTGCGCCGCTCGGTCGCGCATTCCTGGTCGTAGATCAGGACGGAGACGCCCTTGTAGTCGCGCAAGGACCGCTGCACGGCGTCCAGTTCCGAGCGGTGATGGAAACCGACGCCCGGCGGAATCAGAGGATGCCCCTTGTGGCGTTCCGGATCGTCCGCGACGATTTCGATCCGTTCCACGCCCTCGCCACGCACCTGCGCCGCGATGTGCGGGACGTTGATCTCGCCTTCGGGCGTCTGGCCGCCGGTCATCGCGACCGCGCTGTTGACCAGGATCTTGAAGGTGATGGTGGATTTGGACGCCACCGCGAAGCGGATCGCGAGGCTGCCGGAATGCGCGTAGGTGCCGTCGCCGATATTCGCAAAAATGTGCTTGTCGGCCATGAAGGGCTCAAGGCCGACCCAGGGCGCGCCCTCCCCCCCCATCTGGGTGAACAGGTCGGTGTGCCTGTTCATGTATTTGACGAGGTAGTGGCAGCCGATGCCGGCCAGCGCCTGCGATCCCTCGGGCAGTTTCGTCGATGTGTTGTGCGGGCAGCCCGGGCAGAAATAGGGATCGCGCTGATGGATCGGCGCGGCCTGCACCTGCGCCAGCGCATCCAGTTGCGCGATGCGGGCGGCTAGCGCCTCGGTGCGGAATTCGCCCGGCAGCCGTGCGAAGAGCGCGCGCATGATCTGCGCGGTGTCGAGCTCGACCAGATCGGAGAGGAGCTTGCGCCCGGCCTCATCCGTCTTGCCGACGACGCGCGGGCGGTGCGCCGCGTGATA
>JAYRQX010000277.1:0-2064 GCA_041910415.1 Acetobacteraceae bacterium
CGCGGCGGCAGATGCGGCTGGAGTTGCGTGCCCTCGGGCTCGACCCGGCCATGCTGGATGTCCTGCGCACGCCGACGACGCTGCATTACTGCGGCCACATGCCGCGGCCCGACGACGATCCGATGATCGAACTCGCCATGTCCGCCCGCATCCGCGAGGCGCTGGTCGCCGAGCGGGTCGGGGCGGCCTTCGGCGGGCTCGCGGCCGGCGCGGACATCCTCGTGGCGGAGGCGCTGCTCGCGCGCGGCGTGAAGCCGCATATCATCCTGCCCTGCCCGCCGGAGGCCTATGCGCGCGTCTCCGTCCTGCCGGCCGGCGAGCGCTGGCTCCGGCGCTTCGACTACTGCCTCGGGCAGTCCGAGGTGACGGTGCTGGACGAGCCGCCCTTCGCCGGGGACGATTTTCACCTGGCCATGGCGTCGCGGCGCGCGATGGGGCTGGCGCGGCTGCATGCACGGAACCTGGACGGGCGCGTGCTGCAGATCGCGGCCTGGGATGGCGGGCCGCCGCGCGGCGCCGCAGGGACGGCTGCCGATGTCGCGGCGTGGGAGGCGGCGGGCGGACGTCGGCTCGACCTCGGCTGGCCCTGGCCACGCGCGGCCGGGAACGGCAACGGCGTGCCCGCGGCGCGCAGGCGGCCGATGGCCGTGCTCTTCGGCGACCTCGCGGGCTTCGGCGCGCTGGACGACAGCGGCCTGGACGCCTTCTACAACGGCCCGCTCGCCGCCATGGGGCGGGCCGCGGATGCGCACGGCCCGGCCTACCGGAATTGCTGGGGCGATGCCGTGCAACTGGCCTTCGAGGATGTGGTGGCCGCCGCCGATTGCGCCTTCGCGCTGCGCGCAGCGCTGACCCCGGAAGCGCTCGCGGCCGCCAGCCTGCCGGAGAGCCTGGCGCCACGCCTCGCGCTGGATTTCGGCCCGCTGCTGCCGGTGTTCGATGGCGTGCAACGAGCAGAAAAATTCGCCGGCCGCGCCATGACCCGTGCCGCACGCATCGAACCGGTGACGCCCCCGGGGCGCATCCACTGTACAGAGGGCTTCGCCTGCGAGGTGGCGCTGCTGCCCCGGCGCAGCGGCCTGCGCTGCGACTATGCGGGACGCATCCCAACCGCCAAGGATTTTGGTACCCTGCCGCTCTACGCTCTGCGGCGCGCGGCAGGGGAGGACGAGGCATGACAGAGGAAGGACGCAGAGCATGAGCGGCACCGTCACCGTCCCCACCTTGGCCCGCCTGGCACTCTTCAAAGGTGTGCCGGAGGAGGTGCTGAAGCGGCTCGCGGATTTCTCGACGCTGCTGCGCCCGGCCGACGGCACGCAGCTTTTCGTCCAGGGGGATGCGCCCGCGGCCGTCTTCCTGGTGGTCGAGGGATCGGGCCGCGTGCGCGTGGGCGCGCCGGATGCCCAGGCGAAGCGGCTGATGGTGGAGGTCTTCCGCACCGGCGACCTGTTCGGGGAGATGGGCGTGCTCGACGGCGCGCCCCGCTCGGCGGATGCGACGGTGCTCGGCGATGTCAGGCTGCTGAAGGTGGAAGGCGGCACCTTCCGCGATGCCGCGGAGAACTGCGCGCCGCTGGCGTTGAACCTGGCGCGGCTGCTCGCCGCGCGGCTCCGGCGCACCTTCGGTCTGCTGCAGGACGCGACCTTCGCGCCGCTCGAAGTGCGCCTCGCGCGCCAGGTGCTCTACATCGCCCGGACCGATGGGGTGCAGACGCCGGCGGGCACGCGGCTCGGCGGGCGGTTCCGCCAGCCGGATCTCGCCGACCTGCTGGGGGCGACGACGCGCAGCATCATCACCATCCTGAACAGCTGGCGGGCCGCCGACCTTGTCGCCTACGACACGGACAAGGCCTTCCTGACCGTCAAGGACATGGCGAAGCTGGGCACGATCGCCGATCGCCAGCAGGACGACTGAAACCAACGGCCGAATGCTTCGACCGTTGGTATTCACCTTTACTGACCCTCAAGCGCCGGGCGCAAACCTCCGGTTTGCTTGGCTCGCCGGACCGTCATGCCGAAGGCATGCTGTCCGCATGACCGGCGGATCGGCACAGCCGACCGCGAG
>JAYRQX010000278.1:0-2276 GCA_041910415.1 Acetobacteraceae bacterium
CCCATGCGAAATCGCTGCGCGATTTCGATGGGAACCCGGAATGCGGCCCGCTCGCGGTCGGCTGTGCCGATCCGCCGGTCATGCGGACAGCATGCCTCCGGCATGACGGTCCGGCGAGCCAAGCAAACCGGAGGTTTGCGCGTCATGCGGAACGCATGCCTGCGGCATGACGCGCATGAGGGTCGGCAAAGATGAATACCAACGGTCGAAGCATTCGGCCGTTGGTATGAGGCGGGCTGGCGCGAGCGTGGCGGCCGCGTGCTAGCCTTTTGCCCCACCCTCTCCCAATCCGCAGGCATTCCCCCGGCATGACCGCTGTCTTCATCAACCGCATTGCCTGCGCCGTGCCGCCGAACCAGGTGCACGAGGCCTTCAGCATCTTCGCGAGTCGCCAGGCGAGCGAAGGGCGCGATGCCCACACCTTCGCCCGCATGCGTGCGCGCAGCCAGATCGACACGCGCTGGTCGGTGCTGGAGCCGTCGGAACCGCTCGGCAGCGGCAGCAGTTGCGGCTTCTACCGGTGGGGCAGCCCCTTCCCGACGACGAAGAAGCGCATGCAGCGCTACGAGGACGCGGCGCCGGCGCTCGCGCGCACCACGCTCGACAGGCTCGGGCTCGCGGAGGAAGCACCGCGCATCACGCATCTGATCTACGCGACCTGCACGGGCTTCGTGGCGCCCGGGCTCGACCATTGGATCATGCGGACCTACGGCCTGGCGGGCAGCGTCGAGCGCAGCATCGTGGGCTTCATGGGCTGCCAGGCCGCGATCAATGCGCTGAAGCTCGCCTGGCATATCGTGCGCAGCGATCCCAAGGCGCGCGTGCTGGTGCTCTGCCTCGAGCTCTGCACGCTGCACCTGCAGGAGACGACGGCGCTCGAGCAGCTGCTCTCCTTCCTGATCTTCGCCGATGGCTGCGCCGCGGCGATCGTCAGCGCGGAGCCCGTCGGGCTGCGCGTGGATGGCTTCCGCGCCGGCGTGGTGCCGCAGGCGGCCGACCAGATCACCTGGCGCATCGGCGATGACGGCTTCGACATGACGCTGTCGGGCCTCGTGCCCTTCACGCTCGCGCACACGCTGCCCGACTGGATCGGGGAGATCCTGGACGGGCGGGACCGGCGGGAGATCGACCTCTGGGCCGTGCATCCCGGCGGGCGCAGCATCCTCGACGCCGTGGCGCATGGCCTCGACCTGCCCGAGGACGCGCTGGCGCCGAGCCGTGCGGTGCTGCGCGAATACGGCAACATGTCCTCGGCCACGGTGATGTTCGTGCTGCGCGCGATGATGCAGGCCGCGTCGCCCGGACAGCGCGGCTGCGCCATGGCCTTCGGGCCGGGGCTGTCCGCCGAGACCATGCGCTTCGAGACCACGTGACGCGCTGGCTCGCCGCGCGCGATGCGCGGCCCGAATGGATGGACGATCCATCCGTGGACGAGGCGACCTTCCGGGCTGCGCTGCGCGATATCGAGCGGCTGAGCGCGCTGACCCTGGGGCATGCCCCCGTGCTGCGCTGGCTCGACGCGCTGGTGCGCGGCAAACCCGTGCAGCGCCTGTCGGTGCTGGATGTCGGCGCGGGCGGCGGCGATCTTCTTCGCCGCGTCGCACGCTGGGGCGCGCGGCGGGGCATCGCGGTGGAGTGCGTCGGTCTCGATCTCAGCCCGTGGGCGGAACGGGCGGCGCGCGAGGCCGGCACGCCCGGGCGCTGGATCACCGCCGATCTGTTCGCGCTGGAGGAGGCGGAACGCTTCGACGTGGTGATCGCCTCCATCGTCGCGCACCACCTGGACGAGGAGGCACTGCCGCGCCTCCTGCGCTCGATGGCCGCGCGGTCGCGGCTGGGCTGGCTCGTCTGCGACATCCATCGCCACGCGGTGCCGTGGCTCGCGCTGTGGGCGACGACGCGCGCGCTCCGCATGGTACCGATGGTGGTGAACGATTCCACGCAATCGGTCGCGCGCGCCTTCACGCGCCAGGATCTCACGCGCGCGGTCGCCGAAGCAGGCGTCGCGGCCCGCATCGCCTGGCGGGTCCCGTTCCGCTGGACCGTGGGCGCGCCGTGACGCGCGACGTGCTCGTGATCGGCCGCGGGCCGGCGGCCAAGCGCTTCGTCGCGCGTGCCCCGCGTGCCAGGATCGCCGCATGACGCCGATCGAGTTCTGGTTCGATTTCGGATCGCCCTATGCCTGGCTGGCTGCGCATCAGCTGGACGGCCTCGCGGCGCGCACCGGGCGCGCGATCCGCTGGCGCCCCTTCCTGCTCGGCGTCGTGTTCCGCGAG
>JAYRQX010000279.1:0-1958 GCA_041910415.1 Acetobacteraceae bacterium
CGCGGATCGGGTCGAAGCCGGCCTGGGCCGAGAAGGCCGGCAGCACCGCGACCGCCGAGGTCGTGCAGAGCAGCGTGTGGCCATCCGTCGCCTGTGCGACATGCTGGATGCCGAGGGCGCCGCCCGCGCCCGGCCTCGCCTCCACGATGAAGGGCTGGCCCCAGCGCTGCGCGAGGTGGTCGCCGATGAAGCGCGCGGGGATCTCGACCGGCCCGCCGGGGGCGAAGGGCACGATGATGCGCACGGGGCGCATGGGCCAGGCCGGCTGCGCGACGGCGGGGTGAGCGAGCAGGGGCAGGGCACCGAGCACGGTTCGCCGCGTGACGCGCATCCTGCCGTTTCCTCTATCTGCGCCGCGCTTCCCTGCGCGCGATCCAGGTTGTCGAGGCGAAGATGATCGCGGCACCCGCGAAGGTCCAGATGGTCGGCACCTCCGCGAAGAAGACGTAGCCCGTCGCCGTCGCCCAGAGCAGGTCAAGGAAGCGGACCGGCTGCGTCGCCGAGGTGTCGGCGATGCGCAGCGCCTCGGTCATGCAGTAATGGCCGGAACTCCCGAGCACGCCTGCGAGCAGCGACCAGGCCAGGACCTCCGGCGACGGCCAGACCCAGTTGGCGATGGCGAGCGGCAGGGAGAGCATCGAGATGGTGATGCCCTGCCAGGCGACGATCACCTCCGGCCGGTCGCGCCGCGTCAGCGCCTTGGTGATGAGGAAGGAGGCCGCGAAGACCGGCGTCGAGGCCAGCATGACCATGGTCCAGAGCGGATCGCCCGACCCCGACAGCTTGGGCCACATCACCACCAGCACGCCGAGCAGCCCGATCCCCGCCGCGATCCAGCGGGCACGGATGAAAGGCTCGCCCAGGAAGAGCATGGCGCCCGCCATGATGAAGAGCGGCGTGGTGAAGCCGATCGCCGTGAGATCCGCGAGCGGGACATGGGGGAGCGACATGAACCACATGGTCAGGCCCGTGGTGTGCACCGCGCCGCGCCAGAACTGGCCGGGGATGTCGTGCGGTTTCCAGGCCGCGAGCCCCGAGCGCAGCATGAAGGGGACCATCACGACGAGGCCCATGAAGTAGCGGAAGAACTGCGCCTCGGTCGGGCCGCGCTCGGCCGTCATGAGGCGCGCGACCGAGTTCAGCAGGGCGAATTGCAGCCCCGCCGCGAGCATCCAGGCCATGCCCCGCAGCGTGGCGCTGCGGTCAGGCGATGTGCGCGATGTGCTCAGGCGACGCGCGCGAGCATGTCGGCGAGCGTCGCGTTGAAGGCCTCCGCCGCCTCGTAGGAGACCCAGTGGCCCGCATCCGCGATCTCCCGCGCATCGGCGCCGGGGCGCGTCTCGCGCAGCAGGTCCAGGCGCAGATCCACATGCGGCCAGCAGATGGCGTCGCGCGCGCCGTAGATCGCGCCGAGCGGCCCGCGGCCGCGCCTGACCGCCTGCAGCAGGATGTCGGTGTGCGCGAAGACCTTGCTGCGCAGCCGGGCGTGGCGCGTGTTCCATTCCTGGATCGCCAGGGCGACCGCGTCGATCCTGCCGGCATCGGCGAACATCAGCGTCGCCAGGTTGTGCCGGTGCGCATCCATCCGGTCCGCGCCTTCCCTGCTGCGCACTTTCTGGAGCTCGGTCGGGCTGCGCGGCAGGCCGAGCGAGGCGGCGCCGACCAGCACCAGCATGGCGCAGTGGCCGGGGTCGCGGGCCGCCAGGTGCCCGGCGCAATTGGCGCCGAAGGAGAAGCCGGTCAGGTCGTAACGCGCGCCCGCCGGCAGCACCGTGTCCAGCCCGCGGCGGATGGCAATGGCACAGGCATCGGGGGTGGGCGGGTCCTCCGGCATCGCGCTTTCACCGAGGCCCGGGATGTCGGGCGCGAGCACCACGCGGTCCCGGGCGAAGAACGCGATGTTGCGGCACCAGTGGCGCCAGGACCCGGAGCCGCCATGCAGCAGCACCAGCGGCCGC
>JAYRQX010000280.1:0-5402 GCA_041910415.1 Acetobacteraceae bacterium
CAAACCTCCGGTTTGCTTGGCTCGCCGGACCGTCATGCCGAAGGCATGCTGTCCGCATGACCGGCGGATCGGCACAGCCGACCGCGAGCGGGCCGCATTCGCGGCCTCGGCACGAGTCAAAGCCTCGTGCCGCAGGTATCACCTGCCCGTTCCGCTCGACCTCGCATCCGGTCGAGGAGATCAACCGCGCCACGACGATCGTCATCGATCCGCGCATCACGCGGACGGCGGCGAATGCGACCGACCTCGGGCTCGACGCCGCCTCGCCGCCGCTCAGGGCGGCCTTCCTGTCTGCGATCTTCCGGTGCGTCCCTAGGCTGGGACGAGGCCGGATTGCATCATGGACTCCGCGGCGGACAGGTCGTCCGGCGTGTTCGCGTTGAAGAAGGGGTCGTACGGCGCGGCCGGCCAATCGGCATGGGCGCAGCCATGGCGCGCGGTCCAGCGGTCGATCTTTCTTTCCCCCGTCAGCAACGCGGCCCGCAATTCGTCGCGCAGAGACACGCCCCACAGCGCCACGGGCGGGTGTGCTTGCCCGTCCGACCGCGCGCAGGCCAGCGGCACGGCTGCCGCTTCCCGCGCCCGGTGCAACCGGGCGACCAGATCCGCGGGGATGAAGGGGCAGTCGCCGGGAATGGAGACGACCCACGGGATGGCGGGGCGATGCTGCGCGACCCAGTCCAGCGCGGCGAGCACGCCCGCAAGCGGGCCCGGATAGTCGGCGACGCCGTCGGGCACGACCGCCAATCCCCAGGGCGCGAAGCGTGCCGTGTCGCCGTTCGCGTTCAGCAGCAGCATCGCGACCTGCGGTGACAGGCGCGCGATGACATGGTCCAGCAGCGGTCGTCCGCCGAGCATCTTCAGCGGCTTGTCGCCGCCGCCCATGCGGCGCGCCAGGCCTCCTGCCAGGATGACGCCGACCGTGTCAGCTCTCATCGCCACCCGCCGCCATGGCCTCCGCGCTGTTCTTGCGCCAGTGCCTGGCACTCTCTTCCTCGACGTAGTTGAGATCCGCGTCGAAGACGATGCGCTGCTCGCCGGCAAGCGCCGTGAAGCGCCGGCCCTTGCAGCGCCCGATCAGCGTGAGGTTGGCCTCCCGCGCCAATTCCACGGCCCAGGCCGTGAAGCCGGATCGCGAGATGAGGATCGGGATGCCCATCCGTACGGTCTTGATGACCATCTCCGAGGTCAGGCGCCCGGTCGTGTAGAAGATCTTGTCGGCGCCGGTCTCGTTGTGGCGGAACATCCAGCCGGCGATCTTGTCCACGGCGTTGTGGCGGCCGACATCCTCCATATAGGCGACGGGCTGGTCCTGTCGGCACAGCGCGCAACCATGGATCGCGCCGGCTTCCAGATACAGCGTCGGCAGCGTGTTGATCCGGTGCAGCAGGCGGTAGAGCCAGGACGTCCTGATCTCGGCAGACAATGGAAGCCGGGCCGAGGAAAAGCCCTCCATCAGATCGCCAAAGGCGGTGCCCTGCGCGCAGCCGCTGGTCAGCGTCTTCTTCCGCAACTTTTCCTCGAAATCGGTGCGGTCCGGCGTGCGCACGACGACCACGCCGAGATCGTCGTCGTAGTCGACACCCGTGACGGTGGCGCCCGGATTCAGCATGCCCTGGTTGAGCAGGTATCCGATGGCCAGGTCCTCCGGCCGGTCGCCGATCGTCATCATGGTGACGATCTCCTGGCGGTTCAGGTAGAGCGTCAGCGGGCGCTCCACCGTCACGCTCGTCTCCACGCGCGCGCCGGTGTGGTCGATGCCGGCGACGCGGCGCGTCAGCCTGGGATCAGTGGGATCGGGGCGAACCCGGAGCGTGTCCTCCATGATCGCGCCATGTGGGCCGGATGGAGAACGGACGCAAGCGTGGCCTGACGGGTGCCGCTTCGGCTGGATCCCTGCCTCGGCGCGTCGCGGCGTCCAGGACATCCGGTCGCCCGGTCCGCCATGCGCGGCGTGAAGGCCCTGCGTGCGGGGCCGGTGCCGCTGTGCCGGGGCCGATTATGCTTGAGCCGATCTCCGCAGCCTTTGCCAGAGATCGGCATCGCGATTGTAGAAATCCGGGCGGAACTGGACGGTGCCCGCGCCGTCGGCAAAGGCCGTTTGGTAGAGGACGAACACCGGCACCGGCGTTGGCAAGGGATGACGTGTGGTGCCGCCCATCGCGATCCCCTGGCTGATGGCATTGCGCGGCTGCTGCATGAGCAGGGCGGCGAATTCGAGGGGATTCTGAACCCGGATGCAGCCATGGCTGATCCGGCGATTGCCGCGGTTGAAGAGCATCTTCTCCGGCGTGTCGTGAAGGTAGACGTCGAAGCGGTTCGGCATGTCGAACATGATCAGCCCGAGACCGGCCGTGGGCCCGGGCAACTGCTCGACTTCGCCATTGTCGCGCAGGACCATGTTGTTTCGCGCGAGGTAACCCGGATCGCGAATGATCCGCGGCACGATCTCTTCCTCGACGATGTCGCGCGGGATGACCCATGGCGGATTGTAGAAGCTCGCCTCGATGGTGGCGCGGAACTCCGGACTCTGGCTGCGCTCGACCTCATCCCCGACGATGACCCGTGTCGCGAAAACCGGGCGGTTGGCCCGAAACAGCGTCAATTGCTGGTCGGCGACATTGACCCAGACGCGGTCAGGCGGCAGCGACCGCGGCAGCCAGCGCTGGCGTTCGAGGTTGACCTCGATGTCGCGCAGGCGGTTCACCACGGGTCTGCCGCGGCTGGGGGCGGCCGAGCGATGACGCCGAAGCGCCTGACGCAACGCCTGATAGGTCTGCGTCGAAGGTGCCAGTGCCTCGATCGCCGCGACCGGATCGGGACGATCAATGGCCGCGTCGAGCGCCGCAGCAACATCGGTCGGGTCTGGCGTCAGGGCCTCGCTGTCCTTCCGGAGGGTGGCCGGCACGGCGCCTGTTGCGAGCGCGTCGGCATAGGCCAGGATGGCATGGGTCGTGAGAAGCTCGCGCCGGAGCGGCGGAAAGGCGGCCCGTCGCTGCAACAGGCTTGCGTGGAATGCCTCGGGGTCCATTCCGTGGTCGCTCGCGCGCATCACGGTGCTCACCAGGGCGTTCGCCTGCGCCGGGCGGGTCGCCCAGACCGGCTGAAACCCCCTGCGCGCGTAGAAGCGTCGCAGGTGACCCGTATCGAGCCGTTCGCCGGCGACCAGAAGGTTGGGCGCACCGTCCCGCAGATAATCAAATTCGGTACTGGGGCGGCGAATCGGGGCCGCGACGGCTGCGGGCCGGGGCGGCGTGCTGCACGCCGCAGCCGTCCAGGCCGTGGTGAGGGCCAGGGCGCCCCGCGACATGGCTGCGCGCCGGGAGATCGGGCGCGGGGTGGCTGTCAACGGCGCTTCTCGGCCCGGCTCAACCTTGCACGACGGCGCGTTCAACAGTCCAACTCCTCAACCCTGGCCAGGCGCGGCAACTGACAGTTTGACTCTTTAACAAAAACCGCACTTCAATCGAGTGTTGTCTTTGACCCATGGTAGGGAGATTCCGATGTTTACCTTTCGTAACGTGGCTCTGATGGCCGTGCTGCTGCCTGCGCTTTTCGTGGCAGCCTGTTCCCCGCCGCCGCCGCCCCCGCCGCCGGCGCCTGCACAGCCGGCTCCGCCCCCGCCCGCCGTTCGTCCGGCCCGCGGCTGATCCGCCGGGGGCGGCCCTGTTTCGGCCGCCATACCCGGTCATGTCGTGATTGACACGCCTGAGCGTGCGTTCGGCCCGCTCAGGCGATTTTGATGATAAATCATATAATTTCTAATATTCTCGATCGCCCAAATGCTTGGTCAGCCCGGTTGAGAGCATCAGGGGCAGATGGCGAAGCCGCTTGTTGCGGCCGAAATCCCGGGGCGTGTGGAACGGCTTTCGCCGCCGGATGCGACAACGTCGGACCTGATCCAGGGTGACACGGCGCAAGGCCCCGAGTGCCGATTCTCGATCTGCGGTTGCGTGCGGAGGCAGACGCTTCGGATTTTCTGATGTGCCGCCGCCGCGACGTATCCCGCACCGGACGGGTCAACCTCGCCGACCGCTCCAAGGTCATCGGCGGCGTCCGGGGCAGGCGCGCCTTCTGTTTCAGGCGACGCCAGGCGCTTCCGCCGCGGTCGCTGCGATATCGCCGAATCCGTCGCGGATGCCGAGATTGCCCGACCCGCTGACGATCATCGCGCCTGCGCCACGCAATGATACACGATCGCCGGGTGTGCGACGGTGGATCGAACAGGAGGTGGAGCGTGGCGATCACGCGCCCATCGATTGTCGACGCCAACAGGCGGGCCCTGTCTTGCGCGCGCATCGGGGTCGCGAAGCGCGGTTCTGGACCTGGGCGCAGGGCGAGAGGCGGCCGGCGCGTCCGGGCAACAGACGATCACGGCCCCGCATCCGCACCACGCATTCCCCGCACCGCCAGGGTTCGCGCCTGCGGCCAGGCCGGATGAACGATGATCTCGGTCTCCCCGGTCGTCGTGATGGCGCGCAAGACAGCATGCCAGGGCTCGCCACGCCCGAAGAAGGTCATGCGATGGCCTCGGTGTCGCAGCGCCCGGCGCAGCGCGCCTTGGCGTTGCGTGACCGTCGCGCAGGAGATTGGATCGAGGCTTGATACGATGGCAAACTCGGTTGCGTTCGCGCTGATGCATGAGCGTGGCTTCGGATCGCCCCGCCCCGCGCTGCAAAGGATGTCATGATGAGCACACGCAAGCCGCTCCGCAGCCAGGCCTGGTTCGGCCGACAGGACAAGATGGGCTTCTACTACCGGTCCTTCCTGAAGAACCGCGGCACGCCGCAGGACCAATTCGACGGCAAGCCTGTCATCGGCATCTGCAACACCTGGTCGGAGCTCACGCCCTGCAACGCGCATTTCCGCGACCTCGCGCGGCATGTGCGCGATGGAATCCTGGAAGCGGGCGGCTATCCGCTGGAGTTTCCCGTCTCCTCGCTCGGCGAGGTGACCATGCGCCCGACGGCGATGCTCTACCGCAACCTCGCCGCCATGGATGTCGAGGAAGCGCTGCGCGCGCATCCGTTGGACGGTGTCGTGCTGCTGATGGGCTGCGACAAGACGACGCCGGCGTTGGTGATGGGCGCGGCCTCGGCCGACCTGCCGACGATCGGCGTCTCCGGCGGGCCGCAGCTCCGCGGCGTCTATCGCGGCCAGATCATCGGCTCCGGCACCAACATCATTTCCATGAGCGAGCAGCTGCGCGCGGGCGAGGTGACGCTCGACGAGTTCCACGAGGCCGAGGCGGGCATGAACCGCTCCGCCGGCAGCTGCATGACGATGGGCACGGCCTCGACCATGGCCTCGCTCGTCGAGGCGATGGGTCTTGGCCTGCCGCAGAACGCGGCGATCCCGGCCGCCGATGCGCGGCGCAACCTGCTGGCGCGCATGGCCGGGCG
>JAYRQX010000281.1:0-2885 GCA_041910415.1 Acetobacteraceae bacterium
GATCCCTTCCAGGCTGAGAGCCGAATCCCGTGCGCAACGCCCCCACTGATCCGCTGCCGATCGCCCAGGCCCTGATCCGCTGCCCCTCGGTGACGCCCATCGAGGGCGGCGCGCTCGGCGTGCTGGAAGACGCGCTGAAGCCGCTCGGCTTCGCCTGCACGCGTCTGAAGTTCGGCGAGGTGGATAATCTCTTCGCCCGTCGCGGCACGTCAGGCCCGCATTTCTGCTACGCCGGCCACACCGACGTCGTGCCTCCCGGCAGGGATGGCTGGTCCGACGATCCCTTCGCCGCCGTGGTGCGCGACGGCGTCCTCTACGGCCGCGGCGCCTGCGACATGAAGGGCGGCATCGCGGCCTTCGTCGCCGGGCTCACGGACTATCTCGCCCGGCATCCGGACCATGCGGGCAGCATCAGCCTGCTCATCACCGGCGACGAGGAAGGGCCGTCGGTGGACGGCACCGTGAAGGTGCTGGAATGGATGGCCGCCAACAACCAGCTCCCCGACATGGCGCTCGTCGGCGAACCGACGTCCAGGGTCGAACTTGGCGACGTCACGAAGATCGGCCGCCGCGGCTCCATGACCGCCTGGATCACCGTCAACGGCATCCAGGGCCACAGCGCCTATCCCCAGCGCGCCGACAACCCGATCCATCGCCTCATCCGCGTGCTGCACCGCCTGACGGCCGAGCCGCTCGATGCCGGCACCGACTGGTTCGAGGCCTCGACGCTCCAGGTCACGGGCTTCGATGTCGGTAACGAGGCCTCGAACGTCATCCCCGCGACCGCCCGCGCCTTCCTCAACATCCGCTTCAACGACACCCACAGCTCGGCCGCGCTCGCCGCGCGCATCAGGGCGGTGCTGGAGGAAGAGGCCCCCGACCATGCGTTGAAGGTCAGCGTCTCAGGCGAATCCTTCGTCACGCAGCCCGGTCCCTTCGTGGAGGCGCTGAAGGCCGCGATCCGCCGCACGACCGGGCGCGAGACAACGCTCGACACCGGCGGCGGCACCTCCGATGCGCGTTTCATCGCGCGCTATTGCCCCGTGGCCGAGCTCGGCGCCGTCGGTGCGACCATGCACAAGGTGGACGAGTGCGTCCCCGTGCAGGAACTGCGCGACCTCGCCGTCCTCTACCGCGCGGTGCTCGAGGACTGCCTGGGCGGGAGCCTCCGCTGAGCAACGTCCCCACGCCGATCGCCATCGCAGCGGGCCTGCACGGTGCCTTCCTGCTCGCGCGCGCCCGCCCCTGGGGCCTCCTGTTGTTCGAGACCACGCCGAGCGGGGCCGCGCGATCCTTCCTGGCGATGCTGGTCTGCCTGCCGGCCTATCTCGGGCTGCAACTGCTCGACGCCGGCGGCGCGGTGCCGGCGGATCCGCTGCGGGCGCTGGCGGCCATGATCATCGGCTTCGCGGTGGCCTGGCTGGGCTTCGCGACACTCTCCTTCAGCCTTGCGGCCGCGCTCGGCCGTACGCACCACTGGCCGCGCTTCCTGTCGGCCTGGAACTGGTCGAACGTGGTGCAGTACGCCGCCATGGTGCTGCTGGTGGTGCCCGCCTCCGTGCTCGGCCTGCCGGACCCGGTGACGCAGGCCCTGTCCCTCGTGGCGCTCGGCTATGCCCTGTGGGTCGAATGGTACGTCACCCGGCTCGCCCTGGAGCTTCCGGGCCTCGGTGCGGCGGCCTTCGTGATGGTGGACCTCGCGATCGGCCTCATGATCGGCGGGCTGGTGCCGCAGCTGAGCCTTGGGTGACAAGGCCGCGAGCCGCCCCGTGTTGCCATGGTTCCGACACGGACAGATCCCGTCCTTGTCGCGATCCGGTCGCATGAACCGCGTGATGACCATGGGCGGCCGGGCGAGTCCCGGGCCGCCCTTGCAGAAGGACCGTCGAATGCGCTGGACGCATCGCTTCATGGCACTGACAGGCGCATGCCTGGGCCTGGGCCTGGCCGCATGCCAGCCGGCCTATTATCCGCAGAGCTACCCCTATGCGCAGCCCGTCCCCCAGCAGGCCCCGGGCGCCGGCACGGCGGTCGGTGCCGTCGCGGGGGGCGTGGCCGGCGCGGTTCTCGGCAGCCAGGTGGCATCGCGGGGCAATCGGACCGCCGGTTCCCTGATCGGCGGCGCGATCGGTGCCCTGGCGGGCGGCGCCATCGGCACGTCGGTGGACCGCCAGCAGCAGCAGCGCGCCTATGAGGCCGGCTATCAGCAGCCGGGCGGCTATCCGCCCCAGGGCGGGTACTACCCGCAGCCGACGCAGGGCTATTACCAGCAGCCTCCGGCCTATTATCCGCAGCAGGGCGGCTATTATCCGCAACCGGCCCAGGGCTACTACCAGCAGCCGCCGGCCTATTACCCCCGGCAGGGCGGCTACTATCCGCAGCAGCCGTCCTATTACGATCCCGGCCCGCCGGACCCGGCCTTCCGCCCCTACTGAATCGCGACGCCGGCGCTGCAATGATGCAAGATGCCCACCGTGCCCGGCGGACCGAGTCCCGCCGCGGCCCCCCGAGAGGAAATCGCATGATCCCCACGACGTTCCGCCTCACCCTGCTTGCTGCCGCCGCTGTCGGCCTCGCCGCCTGCCAGCCCGCGCCGCAACAGCCCTACGGCTATGCCCAGCCGACGGCACAGCCGGGCACCGGCACGGCCGTTGGCGCCGTCGCCGGGGGTGCGACGGGCGCCCTCATCGGCAACCAGGTGGCCGGGCGCGGCAACCGCACGACCGGCACGCTGGTCGGCGCCGGCATCGGCGCGCTTGCGGGCGGGGCGGTCGGCTATGGCGTCGATGCCCAGACCCAGGCCCGCCAGCAGCAGCAGGGCTATTATCCGCAGCCGGCCTATGCGCCGGCGGGCGGCAAGTAGTCCCGGCCTGGCCGCTCAGCGC
>JAYRQX010000282.1:0-2700 GCA_041910415.1 Acetobacteraceae bacterium
CTCGGCACCTGGCAGGTCGAGCGCCTGGCCTGGAAGACCGATCTCCTGGCCCGCATGGATGCCGCCGAGGCCGCACCACCCTTGCCGCTCCCGGATGCCGCCGCGCCGTGGAGCCGCGTCGCCGCGACCGGCCGCTTCGATCATGCGAAGGAAGCACGGCTCGGGATCGAGGTGCGCGGCAATGTCCTCGGCTCGCATCTGGTTACGCCCCTGATGCGGGAGGGCCGGCCGCCGCTGCTGGTGGACCGCGGCTGGGTGCCGCTCGAAGGGCCTGCCGCGATCGCGCGTCCTGACGGCGAGCAGACGGTCGTCGGCTATCTGCGCCCCGGGGAACGGGCCGGCTGGTTTGCCGCGAGCGACGATCCGGTCGCACGGCGATTTTATACCTCCGACCCCCAGGCGATCGGGGCGGCGCTGGGCATCGCGGCGCCGGCAGCGTATGTGCTGGTCGCGCTGGGGGATGGCCAGGGCCTGCCGCAGCCGGGCCGCAGCATTCCCCGGCCGGCGAACAACCATCTGGGCTATGCCATCACCTGGTATGGCCTCGCCGTCTCGCTCGTGGGCGTCTTCGTCGCCTTCGCGTGGCGCCGGCACCGGAGTTGAGGAAGGCCGGAACAGAATGCCGAACGCTGCCTATGCTCGCCTGACAGCACGCTTCGCGCGGATCGCGACCCTCGGCGAATGCGCCGCCGTGCTGCATTGGGATGCCAGCGCCATGATGCCGCCCGGCGGCGGTGCGGCGCGCGGCGAACAGCTCGCGACGCTCGCGGGGCTGTCGCACGAGATGCTGACCGCGCCGGAGGTCGAGGAGGATATCGAACTCGCCGACCCCGTGGAGGCGTGGGACAGGGCCAACCTGGCGCTGATGGCCCGCGCCCATGCGCGCGCGACGGCGTTGCCGACCGAGCTGGTCGAGGCGACGACGCGCGCCAATTCGGCCTGCGAGAAGGTGTGGCGCGAGGCCAAGGCCAAGGCCGACTTCGCCATGGTGCGCCCCTGGCTCGAGGATGTCGTGAAGCTCCAGCGCGAGACGGCGCAGGCCTATGCCGCCGCGCTGTCCATGGACCCCTATGACGCGCTGATGGATGGCTACCAGCGCGGCGTGACGGCGGCGGATGTGGAACCCGTCTTCGCGGCGTACGAAGCTTTTCTTCGTGACGCCCTGCCGCGCGCGGAAGAGATCCAGGCGCGCAGGCCCGCGGCGGTGCGGCCCCAGGGGCCGTTCCCCGTCGCGGCGCAGCGCGCGCTCTGCCAGGCGCTCTCGCGCCGCGCCGGCCTCGACTACGACCATGCGCGGCTCGACGAATCGCTGCATCCCTTCTGCGGCGGCACGCCGACGGATGTGCGCATCACCACCTTCTATTCGGAGAGCAGCTTCGAAAAGTCGCTGCTCGGCGTGCTGCACGAAACGGGGCATGCGCTCTACGAGCGCGGCCTGCCCGCGGCGTTCGCGCACCAGCCCGTGGGCGAGGCGGCCGGCATGGCGGCGCATGAATCGCAGAGCCTCATCATCGAGATGCAGGCCTGCCGGTCCGACGCCTTTCTGAGCTTCCTCGGGCCTGAGCTGCTGAAGGTCTTCGGTGGCGATGCCGCGGCCTATCGCACGGAGAACCTGGCCCGCCTGTGGCGCCATGTGGAGCGGGGCTTCATCCGCGTGGATGCGGACGAGCTGACCTATCCCGCCCATGTCATCCTGCGGTTCCGGCTGGAGCGCGCGCTGATCGCGGGCGATCTCACGCTCGCCGACCTGCCGGGCGCGTGGAATGACGGCACGCGGTCGCTGCTCGGCATCACGCCGCCGGACGACGCCAGGGGCTGCCTGCAGGACATCCACTGGCATGACGGCGCCTTCGGCTATTTCCCCTCCTACACCCTCGGTGCCATGGCGGCGGCGCAGCTGATGAAGGCGGCGCGCGCGGCGACGCCGGGGCTGGACGACGCGATGGCGAAGGGCGATCTCTCGCCGCTGGTGGGCTGGCTGCGGACGCATGTGCACGCGAAGGGCTCGCTGCTCGGCTTCCAGGATCTGCTGGTCGCGGCGACCGGCAAGCCGCTCGATCCCGCGGATTTCCAGGCGCATCTCAAGGCGCGCTACCTCGAAGGGTAGCGCGGCGTTCAGAAACTCCGCGCGGCGCGCGTGCCTTCGAGGCGCGTGCCGAAGACATCCACCACCGCGCGGCGGTCGGTGCGCTCGACCGCATAGGCCTGGTGCGGCCCGGAGATGCTGCCGCCGACCAGGTTGACACGCGCGGCCGAGGTGATGCGCAGCCCCGAATCCTTGCCGCCGGCCTGGCCGTTGTTGTCGAGGTCGCAGGCGACGAGCTCGAGATCCTGCCCCGCATGGAGGATGCCGCAGCGCGCGTGGGAGGTGATGTTGGTCTGCGCGATCTCGACATCCCGCGCGCCCGCCTCGATGACGAGCCCGTGCGATGTCCGCGAGCCATGGAAGTAGCAGCGCGCGAGCCGCATCCGGTCCACGGCCGTGACGCGCATCGCCTCGGCCTCGGGAAAATCCACGTAGAGATCGGCGGCCGAGAAGAAGGCGGCGTGATGCCCGAGCGGCAGCCCGGCGGAGTTGCGGATCTCCACGCCCCGCAGCGGGGCCACGATGTTGAAGCCGTCCAGCCTGATCGTGTGGACGTTGCCGTCCACGATCAGCCCGGTACCGCGCCCGGCGGCGACGGCGTCCGGATGCGGCGA
>JAYRQX010000283.1:0-1960 GCA_041910415.1 Acetobacteraceae bacterium
CGCCAGCAGCCGCGCCACCAGCCAGGCCTGGGCGAGTCCGGCGACCACGCCCGCCAGTCCCAGCGCGACGATCAGAAGGATGCGGCCCCTGTTGGCCCTGACCTCGCGCGCCAGCAGGGCGCGGGAAAGGGCCGCGGAGTGCGGATCGGACAACTGCATTGCCTGGATTCTAGCCGCCCGCCGCGCGGCCGTCACCCGCGCGCCTTGCCCCCGCCGCGCTTCGTACCCAAACAGGTGCGATCCTGCCCGCCGAAGGACCCCGCATGCTGCCGACCCATGGCCGCTTCGACTACCACCCCTGGCGCGGCCGCCCCCGCTACCGCTGGCCGGGCGAGGCGACGTTCGCCGTCTATCTCGGCGTGAACCTCGAGCACTTCGCCTTCGGGGAAGGGCTGGGCGCGGAGCTCGCCCCGGGCGGGCCGCATCCCGACGTGCTGAACCACGCCTGGCGCGACTACGGCAACCGCGTCGGCGCCTGGCGGCTCCTCGAACTGCTGGATGAACTTTCGGTTCCCTGTACCGTTCTGCTGAACAGCGCGATGTACGACCATGCCCCGTCCCTGGTCGCGGCGCACCGTGCCCGTGGCGACGAGATCGCGGGCCATGGCCGCACCAATTCCGAACGCCAGTCCACGCTGCCCGAGGCGGGCGAGCGCGCGCTGATCGCCGAATCCACCGCCGCCATCCTGCGCCACGAAGGCACGGCGCCGCTCGGCTGGCTCTCCCCCTGGATCGCGGAAAGCCACGCGACGCCCGACCTGCTGGCCGAGGCCGGCTATCGCTACACGCTCAACTGGTGCTCGGACGACGCACCGGTCTGGAAGCGCACGAAGCACGGCAGGTTGATGGCCGTGCCCTACCCGCAGGAAGCCAACGACATCCCCGCGGTCGTCGCCCGCAAGGACGGGGCCGAGGCCTTCGCCGACCTGCTGGTGGATGATTTCGAGGAGCGACGCCACCAGATCCGCGACGGGCTGCCGCAGGTGATGGGCATCGCGCTGCATCCCTACATCGTCGGCCAACCCCACCGGATGCGCCACCTCCGCCGCGCCCTCCAGCACATCGCGACCCGCCGCGCGGAAGTCTGGATCACGACCGCTGGCGGCGTCTATGCTCACGCCGCGGCGCTGCCGCCGGGAACCGTGCCTGGAGATGCGGCTTGATGAGGTCTCTCGTCGCCCTGCTCGCGCTTGCCCTGATCGGCGGCTGCACGGTGACGCCCTTCGACGACCGGCCGCCGCCGGCGACCGTCGGGCGCGTGGATCTCTCGCGCTACGCCGGCACCTGGTACGAGATCGCGCGCTTCCCGAACGCCTTCCAGGATGGCGGGCGCCGCTGCGAGGACGTGACCGCGACCTACACGCCGCGCGGCGACGGCACCATCGGCGTGGTGAACCGCTGCATCGACACGGCGAATGGCAACATGGAGCGCAGCGCCCAGGGCCATGCGCGGCCGGAGAGCCCCGGCAGCGACCGGCTGCGCGTCACCTTCTTCTGGCCCTTCTTCGGCGACTACTGGGTGATCGGGCTCGACCCCGAATACCGCTGGGCCGTGGTGGGCGCGCCGAACCGCGACTATCTGTGGATCCTCTCCCGCACCCCCGCCATGCCGGCCGGCGCCTATTCCGTGGCCCTCGAGATCGTGCGGCGCGAGGGTTTCGACGCGCATCGCCTGGTGACGACCCCGCAGCGTGCCGCCGGCACCGGCCGTGCCGAGCGCTTTGAACGCCTGCCGCGCGGGGCGCTGAGCACGGCGAGCCGGGCATAATTTTCTTCTGCCCTCAGGCGCCGGGCGCACGCTTTTCCCGACCTCAATCGCCGGCGCACGCTCCGCGTGCTTGGCTTCGCGCCCTGCACTGGTGCGCCGCGCACAACGGGCGGTCTGGGCGCGTTCGCGCTTCGCGCTCGCGGCCCGCGGCACGCCGTGGGCCGAAGATTGGTTGGTCCCTCCCCTGCGTAG
>JAYRQX010000284.1:0-2214 GCA_041910415.1 Acetobacteraceae bacterium
CGGGCCGCGAGCGCGAAGCGCGAACGCGCCCAGATCACCCGTCACCGCCAACACCACAGCGCAGGGCGCGCAAGCCAAGCGGCCGGAGGCCGCGCCGGCGATTGAGGCACTCAACTCTTGGCCCGATCCGCCTGCAGCACGCCCGGGCTCGCGCGCAGCGCGGCCACGATCGTGGACAGATGCCGCGTGTCCCGCGCCTCGACATCCACGATCAGCTCGCAGGTGTCCGCGGCGCGGGTGACGACGCGGATATTGGTCACCGCCCCGTCCTGCTTCGAGATCGCGTTCGCGACGGCGGCCAGGGCGCCCGGCTCGTCGGCGGCCGAGATCTCGATCCGCCCGACATGCCGGCCCTGCGCACCCGCCTCATAGTCCCAATCGATGTCGAGGAAGCGCTCCGGCGTCGCCGCGAAGGCCTCCAGGCTGTGGCAGCCCTGCTTGTGCACCGTCACGCCGCGCCCCGTGGCCACGATGCCGACGATGCGGTCCCCCGGCAGCGGGTGGCAGCAGCCCGCGAAATGCACGGCCATGCCGGTGACCAGCCCCGTGATGCCCATGGCGCTGTCGCGCTTGGGCGCGGAGGCGCGTTCGCCCCGCCCCCCCGGGGTGAGCAACTGCCCCGCGCCGAGCCGTCCGCGCGGCCGCACCAGCGGCAGGGATTCGCCGGCGCGCGGCGGGCCCTTCAGTTCCGGGAACACCGCGTGCAGCACTTCCCTGGGCGCGATGGCGCCGGTCGCGACCGCCACGCAGAGGCTTTCGAAATCGGGCTGCTTCAGCGTCTTCAGCACGGGCTCGACCAGCTTCTCCGCGAAGTCCACGCCCTCCGCGCGGAAGGCGCGGGCGATGGCGGTGCGCCCTTCCTCCTTCTGCGCGTCGCGCTGGCGGGCGTGGACGAAGCGGCGGATGCGCGCGCGCGCCTTGCCGGTCGCGACGAAGCGTTCCCAGGCCGGGTTCGGCGTGCCGCCGCGGGCGGTGATGATCTCGATCTGGTCGCCGTTCTCCAGCACGTGCCGGAGCGGCACGATCTTGCCGTTGACCTTGGCGCCGACCGTCGTGTCGCCGACCTGGCTGTGCACCTGATAGGCGAAATCCACCGGCGTCGCGCCGCGCGGCAGCTCGATCAGGTCGCCCTTGGGCGTGAAGCAGAAGACCTGGTCGCGGTGCAGTTCGAGCTTGGTGTGTTCCAGGAATTCCTGCGGCTCGGCCGCGCTTTCCAGGATTTCCAGGAGGTCCTTGACCCAGGGAAACTTCTTGCGGTCGCGCGCGGCCGCCCCGCCCTGCTTGTAGATCCAGTGCGCGGCGACGCCATATTCCGCGACCTCGTGCATCTCGCGCGTGCGGATCTGGATCTCGATCTTGGCGTTGCGCCGCGCCGGCACCGTGACGCCCGTGTGCAGCGACTGGTAGCCGTTGGTCTTGGGCGTCGAGATGTAGTCCTTGAACCGCCCGGGCACCACGCGATAGGCGGAATGGATCGCGCCCAGCGCGCCATAGCAGTCGTGCTTGTCGCGCACGATGACGCGGAAGGCCATGATGTCCGAGAGCTGCTCGAACGCCACGTTCTTCGACTGCATCTTGAGCCAGATCGAATAGGGCGACTTCTCGCGCCCCGTCACATCCAGCACCTCGACCTCGTTCTCGGCGAGCACGCGGCGCAGATCGGCCTCGATCTCGTCGATCAGGTCGGCGCCCTGGCCGCGCAGATAGGTCAGGCGCGCGGCGATGGTCTGCCAGGCATCGGCGTTGATCTCGCGGAAGGAGAGCGTCTCGAGCTCCGTCTTCAGCGCGTCCATGCCGATGCGCTCAGCGAGCGGGGCGTAGATCTCCAGCGTCTCGCGCGCCGTGCGCGCGCGCTTCTCGGGCTTCGCGACAGCGCCGAGCGTGCGCATGTTGTGCAGCCGGTCCGCAAGCTTGACCAGCAGCACGCGGATATCCTCGCTCATGGCGAGGACGAGCTTGCGGAAGTTCTCCGCCTGCTTGGTGCGTTCGGATTGCAGTTCCAGCCGCGTCAGCTTCGTGACGCCGTCCACCAGCCGCGCGACTTCCTTGCCGAAGCGCTTCTCCAGCGCATCCAGCGCGACCGGCGTGTCCTCGACCACATCGTGCAGCAGGGCGGTGATGATGGTGCCGGCATCGAGCCGGTAGCCCGCGAGGATTTCGGCGACCGCCAGCGGATGGCCGATATAGGGATCGCCATTCTCGCGCTTCTGCGGC
>JAYRQX010000285.1:0-1839 GCA_041910415.1 Acetobacteraceae bacterium
ACCGACGTGCCGGTGCGCATCCGCGTCAAGCGCCCGAACGGGCAGGTCTTTGCCGAGGCCGTGCCGCAGCGCCAGGGCGGGGCATCCATCACCTGGCCGATGCGCCTGTCCGCCAACGCGCAATTCGGCCAGTGGAACATCGAGCTGCTGACCGATCCGGATGCGCCGCCGATCGGCACGGGCAGCTTCCGCGTGGATGCTTTTGTTCCCCGCCGCCTCGACGTGCAGATCGGCCAGGTGCCGCCGCAGCTGGTGCCGGGCCGGGATTTCCGCGTGCCCGTCACCGCGCGCTTTCTGTACGGGGCGCCCGGCGCGGGCCTGTCCGGCAGCGCGGAGCTGCGCCTGCGGCCCGATCCGGAGCCTTTCGAACGCTGGCGCGGCTGGCGCTTCGGTGTCGCGACCGAGACCTTCGAGCCTGATCTCCAGACCTTCGAGATGGAGGAGACGGACGACCAGGGCCGCGTGAATCTGTCCATCAACCTGCCCTCTGCGCCCGACACGACTCGCCCGCTGCGCGCCGATGTCAGCGTCTCCATCACCGAGCCCGGCGGCCGCGAGAGCCGCGCGCGGTTCGAGGCGCCGGTGCGTGCCCGCGGCAACCTGGTCGCCGTGCGGCCTGCCTTCAGCGACGATGCGATCAACGAGGGCACGGAAGCGGCCTTCGACATCGCGGCGGTCAGCCCGGAGGGCAACGCGGTGCCGGCGAACCTCCGCATCCGCCTGGTGCGGGAACGGCCGAATTGGCGCATCGTCGTGCGGGGCATGATCGCGCGCTACGAGACGGTGTGGCGCGACGAACCGGTGGATGCGCAGGAGGTGCGCGTCACGCCGCAGGCTCCGATCCGCTTCGCGCGCACGCTGCCCTTCGGTCGCTACCGGCTGGAGGTGACGGACGCCAACGGCCTCGGCATCACGTCTGTCCGGTTCCGTTCCGGCTGGGCGAGCGGCGATGCGGTGGATGTGCCTGATCGCGTGGATGTTTCCGCGGACCGCCGTGCCTATCGCGGCGGGGAGACGGCGCGCATCCGCATCCAGCCGCCCTTCGCGGGCACGGCGTCGGTCGCTGTGATGACGGACCGCCTGGTCTCGATCCGCGAGGTCGCCATGCCCGCGGAAGGTACCGAAGTGCAGGTGCCCGTCGATGCCGCCTGGGGACCGGGCGCCTATGTCGCCGTCACGGTCTTCCGGCCGGGCGAGGTGCGGCAGGGTGCGCCGGGGCGCGGTCTTGGGCTGGCCTGGATCGGTCTGGACCCGGCCGCGCGTACGCTGGCCGTGACGGTGGAAGCCCCGGACCGCATCAGGCCGCGCCAACGCATCGAACTTCCGGTGCGCGTTGCGGGTGGGCAGGGGCCGGTCTTCCTGACGCTCGCTGCGGTGGATGAGGGCATCCTGCGGCTGACCAATTTCGTCAGTCCCGATCCGGTTCCGCACTACACGGGGCGGCGGCGCCTCGGGCTCGACATCCGCGACGATTACGGGCGGTTGATCGCGCCGGCGGAAGGCGAGCTCGCGGTGCTGCGCCAGGGTGGCGACGAGGCCGGCATCCCGCCGGGCTTCCAGCCGCCGCAGCGCGTCGTCTCGCTCTTCTCCGGCGTCGTCGAGACGGACGCGAATGGCGCGGCGACCGTCGCCTTCGACATCCCGGACTTCGCGGGAGAGCTGCGGCTGATGGCCGTCGCCTGGCAGGCGAACCGCATCGGCGCGGCGAGCCGCCCGATGACGGTGCGCGTCGAGGTGGTGGCGGCAGCGCTGCTGCCGCGTTTCCTCGCCGCGGGCGTCGAGGCGCGGCTGCCGCTGCTGATCCTCAATGTGGAACTGCCGGCGGGCGAGATCGTCGCC
>JAYRQX010000286.1:0-1712 GCA_041910415.1 Acetobacteraceae bacterium
CCAGGGGTAGAGACGGGGCATGCCCCATCTCTACGAAGCGTGCCGATGGCCAATCATTTGTGGTCTCTGCCCTGTAGGAAAGTTCCTTGAGCGGCGCGGGGGCGGTCCCTATAAGGACACGCGCTATGGAACTCCAATCCCTCTTCGCGGAACGCATCGGCGGCGCCAAGTTCGGCACCGGAAACGAGATCTACAAGTTCGAGAAGATCAAGCGGGCCAAGGCCGCCGCCCGCCAGGCGCACCCCGGCGTCGAACTGCTCGACTTCGGCGTCGGCGAGCCCGACCAGATGGCCCCCGCGCCCGTCCGCGACGCGCTGAAACGGGCGGTGGACGATCCCGCCAACCGCGGCTACTCCGACAACGGCATCGCCGCGTTCAAGCAGGCGTCCGCCGACTATCTCCAGAAGTTCTTCGGCGTCACCGGCATCGACCCGGAGACCGAGGTCAACCACAGCATCGGATCCAAGTCCGCGCTGGCCATCCTGCCGCTCTGCTTCGTCAACCCCGGCGACGTGGTCATCATGACCGTGCCCGGCTACCCGGTGCTCGGCACCCACGCGAAGTACCTCGGCGGCGAGGTATTCCGCCTGCCGCTGCGGCCCGAGAACGCGTTCCTGCCGGACCTGGACGCGATTCCCGCGGATATCGCGAAGCGGGCGAAGCTCTTCTACGTCAACTACCCGAACAACCCGACCGGCGCGGCTCCGACCGCGGAGTTCTTTGACCGGCTGATCGCGTTCGCGAAACAGCACAACATCCTGATCGTGCAGGACGCTGCCTACGCGACGCTCATCTACGACCGGCCCCGCCTCTCCATCCTCGGCCGGCCCGGCGGCAAGGACGTCGCCATCGAACTGCACTCGATGAGCAAGAGCTACAACATGACCGGCTGGCGCCTCGGCTTCGTCGCGGGCGCAAAGAAGGCCGTGCAGGCGTTCGCCGAGGTGAAGGACAACTGCGATTCGGGCCAGTTCAAGGCGATCCAGCTCGCCGGCTGCGCGGGCATTGCCGACGTGCAGCTGTCCGAGAACATCCGCGCGCATTACCAGCGGCGGCTCCGCGGGATGGTGGACGTGCTGCGCCGCGCCGGCTTCGATGCCCGGATGCCGGGCGGCACGTTCTTCATGTACATGCCGGCCCCCAGGGGCGCGGGCGCGCTGACCTTCCAGAATGCCGAGGAGGCGTCGCAGTACCTGATCCGCGAACACCTCATCTCGACCGTGCCCTGGGATGATGTCGGCCCCTTTCTCCGCTTCTCGTCCACGTTCGAGTCCGCCGGTCCGGCCGACGACGACCGCGTGCTGGCCGAGCTCGGGAAGCGGCTACAGAAGGCGGACCTCAGGTTCTGAACCGCGGATGAACACGGATTCTCGCCGATGAACTTCAGGGCAGACGCAATAGACTGCGCCACTTCTCGCCAACTCTTCGTAGAGACGGGGCATGCCCCGTCTCTACAGCGCCGACTCATTGGCGCGGATTTTAGCTGCGACCGCCCTGGGACGAACGTGCATCGCCAGTTGCATCCGCGATCATCCGCGCCATCCGCGGTTTTTAGAACAGGCGAGGTCTTATGAAGCATCAGCAGTTGTTCAGCGCGAAGATCGGGCGGGAGATCTCGATCTTCATCGAGAACCGGCCGGGCACGCTGAGCTCCGTCATCGACATCCTCCGCGAGGCGGGGGTGAACATGCTCGCGCTCTCGATGTCCGAGG
>JAYRQX010000287.1:0-1927 GCA_041910415.1 Acetobacteraceae bacterium
CCTCGCGGAAGGTGGCGAGGCCGAGGATCAGATTGCCGAAATAGCTGAGCGAGCCGGATTGCGTCAGCGGCCCCGAGGCGCCGACGCCCGCTTCCAGGATCATCACGTCGTAGCGGTCGTTGAAGCGCGGCCCGCCGGTGCGCGGGAAGATGGCGCCCGGCGTCGTGTAGGTGTTGGCCTGGCGGTAGTAGAGGTAGCGGGCGCCGAAGAGCAGATAGGCGTTCTCGTTGGGGATGCGGTAGCGGCCGAGCAGTTCGAGGTCGAGCCGGCTCGCATCGTAGCTGCCCTGGTTGAGCTGCGGCGATCCGAGCGTGATGGTGCCGAAATTGCCCGAGGCGGTGCCGTAGAAGCCCGAGGCGATGACGTCGAACTGCGATCCCGTCGGGCTGTACTGCAGCGACAGCCCGTAGAAGGGCATGGTCACCGTCTCGTCTGTCGTGACGATGGTCGCGGCCGGGTTGTTGCGCGCGTTGCGGTCGGTGAAGGTCAGCTGGAAGCGGGGCGTGATGGTGATGTCGCCGCCCAGCCAGTCCGCCGCCCTGGCCGCGCCCGGCAACGCCAGCAGCGCGGCCAGACATGCGGATATTGTCACGTTGCGCATCGCGTCGAACCCTTTCCCTAGGATCGGTTTCCGGAAGGGTCCCACGCGACTCGCGCGATGTTTCGGTTACAAGATTGTAACCATGGCGATCACTCCACGCGGATGTTCCCCTCGCGGATCACGCGGGTCCAGCGTTCGCGGTCGGCGGCGATGAAGGCGCGGAATTCCTCGACCGTCATGGGCGCGGGCTCGGTGCCCTGGGTCTTCAGCCTTTCGCGGAAGGCGGGGCGGGCGAGTGCCGCGTTCACCTCGCGGTTCAGCCGCTCGATGATGGGACCGGGCGTGCCGGCGGGGGCCATCAGCCCGTACCAGCCGGTGCCGGCGTATCCCGGCACGCCGGCCTCCGCGATGGTCGGCACATCGGGCAGCGCGGGGTCGCGGCGCGGCGTCGTCACCGCGATGGCGCGCACCCGCCCGCCCTGGATGTGGGGGAGCGCAGTCGGCGTGGTGTCGAACATCATGACGATGGTGCCCGCGATAGTGTCCACCATGGCCGGGCCGGTGCCGCGATAGGGGACATGGGCGATGTCCACCTGCGCCATCTGCTTCAGCATCTCAAGGAAGAGGTGCTGCGCGCTGCCGGCGCCGGAGGAGCCCGCGTTGATCTGCCCCGGCCGCGCGCGGGCCATCGCCAGCAGTTCCTGCAGCGTGCGTGCCTGCAGCGCGGGATTCACGACGAGCACCGAGGCCACCTCCGCCACCATCGCGACCGGCGCCAGGTCCCGGGCCGGGTCGTAGCCGAGCCGCAGCAGCGCGGGATTGATGGCGAGCGGCCCGGTCGAGCCCATGACCAGCGTGTAGCCATCGGGCGGGCTGCGCACCGCGGCTTCCGTGCCGACCGACCCGCCGGCGCCCGTGCGGTTCTCGACCACGATCGACTGGCGGAGCGCGGGTGAGAGTTCCTCGGCGATGTTGCGGGCGAGCACGTCGGCCGCGCCGCCGGGCGGGAAGGGCGAGATCAGGCGGATCGAGCGCGTGGGCCAGGCCTCCTGCGCTCCGGCGATGGCGGGCAAGGCGAGAACCCCGGCAAGGGTCGCGCGGCGGGTCGTCTTCATGGGGCGGCTCCGTCTCCTGGCGAGGGCAGGCTAGAGCAGATTCCGATCGGGTGGAATCACCTGATCGGGTGAAGATGCCCGCAAAAACAACAGGCTAGAGCGGCAGCCGTGAGCCATCGCGGACGGGTGCCCCTCTGAGCAGGGTAATACCAACGGCCGAATGCTTCGACCGTTGGTATTCATCCTTGCATGCCCTCAAGCGCCGGCGCGGCCTCCGGCCGCTTGTGTCTTCCGCGGTTGGTAGATGATGGAGCGCCGCCGGCTTGGCTCG
>JAYRQX010000288.1:0-1544 GCA_041910415.1 Acetobacteraceae bacterium
CTGCGGGCTCGAACTGACCCTCGACGGCGGCACGGTCACCGGCATCCGCGGCGACGACGCGGATGTCTTCTCCCGCGGCTACATCTGCCCCAAGGGCGTCGCGCTGAAGGACCTGCACGAAGACCCCGACCGCCTACGCGCGCCGCTGGTCAAGCGCGACGGCGTTTTCGTCGAAGCGACCTGGGAAGAAGCCTACGCCGAGATCGAGCGCCGCCTGCCGCCGCTGCGCGCGGCGCATGGCAAGGATGCCGTCGCCATCAGCATCGGCAACCCGACGGTGCACAAGCCCGGGCTGGTGCTCTATGCCGGCCGCCTGGCGCGCGCACTTGGCACCAAGAACGTGTTTTCCGCATCGACGCTGGACCAGATGCCCAAGCAGCTTGCCGCCGGCCTGATGTTCGGCGCCTGGTTGTCGGTGCCGGTACCCGACATCGAGTGCACCGACTACCTGCTTGTCATCGGCGCCAATCCGGTCGCCTCCAATGGCAGTCTGTGGACCGTGCCCGATTTTCGCGGCAAGGCCAAGGCGCTGCGCGCGCGTGGCGGCCGGCTGGTGGTGGTCGACCCACGGCGCACGGAGACGGCCGAGATCGCCGACCGCCACCTGTTCATCCGTCCCGGTGCCGATGTCTATCTGCTGCTGGCAATGCTCCACGTGATTTTCGCGGAAGGGCTGGCCAAGCCCGGCCCGCTCGCCCCGCATTTCAACGGCATGGACGCGATCGCCGCCGCGGTCGCTGCCTTCCCACCGGATGCCGTCACCGCGCGCTGCGGCATCGCCGCCGAAGACATCCGCACGCTGGCCCGCGAATTCGCCGCCGCGCCGCGTGCCGCCGCCTATTCGCGCATCGGCGCCTGCACCCAGCCCTACGGCACCGCCGTGAGCTGGCTGGTCGACGTGCTCAACGCCGTCACCGGCAACCTCGACCGCGAAGGCGGCGCGATGTTTCCGCACGCGCCTGCCTTCGCGGCGAACACCACGGGCAAGCCCGGCAGCGGCAAGGGCGTGGTCACCGGGCGCTGGACCAGCCGCGTCGCCGGCGCGCCGGAAGTCATGGGAGAAATCCCCGCTGGCTGCCTCGCCGAGGAAATCGAGACCCCGGGCGAAGGCCAGGTGCGCGCGCTGTTCACGGTCGCCAGCAATCCGGCGCTCTCCGCGCCCAACGGCGCGCGGCTCGCCGCGGCGCTGGAAACGCTGGACTTCATGGTCAGCGTGGACATCTATCTCAACGAGACCACCCGCCACGCCGATGTCATTCTCCCTGGCCGCTCGCCGCTGGAGGACGGGCACTACGACGTGGGCCTTTCCCAGTTCGGCTACCGCAACGCCGCGCGCTGGAGCGCGCCGGTATTCGACCCGCCGGCCGGCCAGCCCGCGGAATGGGAGATCCTGCTACGCCTGATGGCGATTGTCGAGGGCCGCGGCGTGGGGATCGACCCCGCCGCCTATGACGACGAGCTGTTCGCCGCCGACGCCCGACGCCAGGCCGGCCCTGCGGCCGACGCGGTGATCGCCGCGCTGGCAGGCGTGCGCGGGCCCGAGC
>JAYRQX010000289.1:0-2208 GCA_041910415.1 Acetobacteraceae bacterium
TCGCAGGGGCGGATCGATCGGCTAAAGGAAGGCTCTGGGGCGTGTGATCCCATGCGATGCGCGCCCCCAAACAGGGAGACAGAGAACAGAGATGCTGAACCGACGCACCCTGATGACCGGCGCCGCGGCGTTGCCCACCGCCACCATGGCGCGGCCGTCGCTCGCGCAGCCGGCGGGCGCGCGCGTGCTGAAATACGTGCCGCACGCCAACCTGCCGAACATCGACCCCTTCACCAACACTGCCTTCGTCGCACGCGACCATGCCTTCCTGGTCTTCGACCAGCTCTATGGCATGGACGAGCAGTTCAACCCGCAGCCGCAGATGGTCCAGGGCCACGTCACCGAGAACAACGGCCTGCTCTGGCGCTTCACGCTGCGCGACGGGCTGAAGTTCCACGACGGCTCGGCCGTGCGCGGGCGGGACTGCATCGCCTCCATCCGCCGCTGGGGCCGGCGCGACGCCTTCGGACAGGCGCTGATGGAACGCGTGGCGGACATGACGGAGGTCAGCGACAAGGTCTTCGAGATCAAGCTGAGCCGCCCCTTCCCGAAGATGATCGAGGCCTTTTCGAAAGTCACGACGAGCTGCCTCTTCGTCATGCCGGAGCGGCTGGCCAATGTGGACCCCTTCCAGAACATCACGGAGGCCGTCGGCAGCGGTCCCTTCAAATTCGTGCAGAACGAATGGGTCCCGGGCTCGAGCCTCGCCTATGTGAAGAACACGGACTACGTGCCGCGCCAGGGCGCGCCGTCCATGACCGCCGGCGGCAAGGTCGCGAATTTCGATCGCGTGGAATGGCGCATCATGCCCGATCCCGCAACCGCCTCCGCGGCACTGCAGTCGGGCGAGATCGACTGGTGGGAACAGCCGACCGCGGACCTCTTCCCCGCCTTCCTGCGCGGCCGGCTCGCGCAGCAGATCAAGGTCGAGGTCATCAACAACTCCGGCCTGATCGGCATCTTCCGCCCGAACCACTCCATTGCACCCTTCAACAACCCGGCCGTGCGCCGCACCATCATCACCGCCATCAACCAGATGGACTTCATGACGGCGGTGATCGGCACTTCGGGCGTCGAGGGCTATGCCGACCTGCGCCGCGACAACATCGGCTTCTTCGCTCCCCAGAGCCCGTCGGCCTCCGACATCGGGCTCGACAACTACAGGAAGAACGTGGACCAGGCGCGGCGCGAGCTGGAAGCCGCCGGCGCCATGGGTGCGCGCATCGTCGTGATGAACGCGACTGATCTCTCCTCGATCAACGCGGCGACGCTGGTGGGCGCGGATCTGTTCCGCCGCATGGGCTTCAACGTCGATCTCGTCTCGACCGACTGGGGCACGCTGGTCGCGCGGCGCGCGTCCAAGAACCCGCTGGATCAGGGCGGCTGGTCCGGCTTCTTCACCTTCTGGTCGGGCGTGGACATGTGGAATCCGGCGAGCCACGCCTCGATCCGCGGCCATGGCGACCAGGCCTGGCCGGGCTGGCCCAACATCCCGGAGATCGAGCGCCTGCGGAATGCCTGGTTCGACGCGCCGAACGAGGACGCGGCCAAGGCCGCGACGCGCGACATGCAGCGCATCAGCTTCGAGCAGGTGCCCTATGTCCCGACCGGCATGTACTACCAGCCGACCGCGTACCGGCGGAACCTGCAGGGCATGCTGAAGGGGCAGCCACCGCTGTTCTGGAACCTCCGGCGCGTCTGATACCGGCGGCCCTGATGCGGGACCGCGTCAGGGCGCCTCAGACGCCGGAATGCGGCCTCGGACCGGTCATTCGACCGGTCCGCCAGTACGGGCGCGCCGTTACCGTTGGTTGCAACGATGCCGGAGGGTTCCGCCTTCCGGCATCTTGCGTTGCGGCGTCCGATCTGGTCCCTACGCGCGCAAGAAATTGCCGGAGACCAGTCGATGTATCGCCGATCCTTCATGGCGGGCGCGGCCGCGCTGTCCGTTGCCTCCCCCGCGCTGGGCCAGGGCACGCAGGCGGCGCCGCGGGTGTTGAAATTCATTCCGCAGGCCGACCTCGCCGTGCTCGATCCGATCGTGACCACCGCCTATGTCACGCGCCATCACGGATACATGATCTGGGACACGCTCTACGGCTTCGACCAGGACTACCAGCCGCAGCCGCAGATGGTCGAAGGCCATACGGTCGAGGAGAGCGGCCGCCGCGTGACGATGAAGCTGCGCGAGGGCCTGAAATTCCACGA
>JAYRQX010000290.1:0-6071 GCA_041910415.1 Acetobacteraceae bacterium
CCTGCGGCTTCAGCGCGGCGACGCGGCGGCGCGCGGCCTCCAGATCGAATGTGCCCTGTGCCTGGGCGGCGAAGGGCAGCGCGGCGGCGCCGGCCAGGACGTGACGACGGGTGATGGTCATGGCGTTTCTCCTTGTTTTGCTTGGCGTGGACGCAGGCGGCCGATGACGATGGCCAGAAGGATGATGGCGGACAGCGCCAGCAACCCCGCCGCGACGGGACGCTGCGCGAAGATCGCCCAGCCATCCGGCGACATGACGAGCGACTGCCGCAACGACTGTTCCAGCAGCGGCGCCAGCACGAAGGCAAGCACCAGCGGCGCGAGCTCGTAGCCCAGCTTGCGCAGGAACCAGCCGAAGACGCCGGTCCCCAGCATGACCCAGAGGTCAAAGATGTTGCGGTTGGCGGAGTAGGTGCCGACCAGCGCGAGCAGGATGATGATCGGGAACATCACCGCATAGGGCACGCGCAGCAACTGCACCCACAGCCCCACCATCGGCAGGTTCAGGATCAGCAGGAAGACGTTGCCGATATACATGCTGGCGACGACGCCCCAGAAGACATCGGGCCGCTCGACGATCAGCATCGGGCCAGGCTGCACGCCGTTGATGACGAGCGCGCCCATCAGCAGCGCCGTCACCGCATTGCCGGGAATGCCCAGCGACAGCAGCGGAATCAAGCCGGATGCGACCGCCGCGTTGTTCGCGGATTCCGGCCCCGCCACGCCTTCGATGCGGCCAGTGCCGAAAGTCTCCGGCCGCCTGTCGAGCTTCCGCTCCGCGGCGTACGACACGAAGGAGGCCGTCACCGGCCCGCCCCCCGGCACCAATCCGATGCCGAAGCCGAGCACGCTGCCGCGCAGGATCGGCTTCCACGAGGCGACCCAGTCCGCGGCACTCGGCCACAGCCCCTTGAGCTTGGTCGAGATCGTCATGCCGCGCGCGGAATCCTCGAGGTTCAGCAGGATTTCCGAAATGCCGAACAGGCCGATGACCAGCGCGATCAGCTCCACGCCCGCGGTCAGCTCGATGGAGTCGAAGGTGAAGCGGAACTCGCCGCTCACCACATCCATGCCGATGCTGGCGAGGAAGCTGCCGAGGCCGATCATCACCATGCCCTTGAGCGCCGGCCCCTGGATCATCAGCACGGTGCAGACCAGGCCAAGCACCATCATGGCGCAGTATTCGGGCGGCCCGAGCCGGATCGCGAAGCCGCTGATCGCCGGCGAGAAGAAGGTGAGCCCCAGAGTGGCCAGCGTGCCCGCGATGAAGGAGCCCAGCGCCGCCATGCCGAGCGCCGGCCCCGCACGCCCCTGCTTCGCCATGGCATGGCCATCGAGGCAGGTGACAACGGAGGCTGCTTCGCCCGGGATGTTCACGAGAACGGAGGTGATCGAGCCGCCGTACATGCTGCCGTAGAACATCGCGGTCAGCATGGAGATCGCGGCGACCGGCGGCAGCGCCACCGTCGCCGGCAGCAGCAGCGACAGCGCGGCCAGCGGCCCGATGCCCGGCAGCACGCCGATCAGCGTGCCGATCACGGAGCCGACGAAGACATAGTAGAGGTTCTGCACCGTCATCATGACGGCGAGCCCGCCGAGCAGGCCGCTCATCGCCTCCATGGCGTCAGAACCCCAGCGGCCCGTGCGGCAGCGGCGTGCCCAGCGCGACGGCGAAGATCAGATGCACCGCGGCCGCGGCGAGGACGCCGACGACAATCGCGAACCACCAGCGCGCCCCGGGCTCCACCGTGCGGAACAGCAGCGGGATGCCGATCGCGCCCGAAATGGCGAAGCCGAGATGGGGAATCGCCGCGATCATCGCCGCGCAGACCAGGCCCATCGCCGCCACGCGCAGCGCGGCGCCGCGCGCCATCCAGAAGCTCGGGGTGAGATCCTCGCCGCGCATCGCCGCGCCGCCGCCCCGCAGCAGCTGCGCCACCAGCATCACCGCCCCGGGTGCGGCGATCAGCGATCCCGACAGCAGCGGAAACAGGCCGGAACCGGGCCCGCCCGGACCCGACAGGCCCAGCACGCATGACTGCCAGACGATGCCGGCACCCAGCAGCAGCCAGAACAGATTGAGCCCGGCATTCAGCGCGGACATGGGGTGACCATGGCCAAGGGCGTTCTCCCGAATTGTCCGCATCATTCTTGATCGTAGGGCAATGGGCAAGCCACCGCTGCGCGTCTTGCGCGGCGCGGTGCGGCGCCGCTACCGTCCCGCGCCGCGCGCCGCCGGCCGGATTGGTCCGGACGCCTCGGCGAGATGATGGGAGGGAGAGACACATGGCCAACAGCCACGCCAGGCGCAGCATCAGCGCGGAGGCCGTGACCAGGCTGATCGCCGCGGCCGAGCAGAAATCCCACGCCATGGGCAAGGCGATGTGCATCGCCGTGACGAACGAGGCGGGGCAGTTGCGCGGCTTCCTCGCCATGGACGGCGCGCCGCATCTCTGCATCCAGATCGCGCAGGACAAGGCCTATACCGCCTCGGCCTACGGCATCGCGACGCACAACTGGCACGAGTTCATCAAGGATGACGCACCGCTGCTGCACGGCATCACCCACACGCCGCGGTTGATCATCTTCGGCGGTGGCTATCCCGTGACGGAGGACGGCCAGCTCGTCGGCGCCATCGGCATCAGCGGCGGGCATTACAACGAGGACATGGAGGTCGCGCGCGCCGCGCTCGAAGCGATCGGCGCGCCGGTGGCCTGACGATCATGCAGCGCAGCGAGACCCGCATCCTCACCACCCACACCGGCAGCCTGCCGCGCCCGCGCGCGCTCACGCGCCTCTATGCGCAGCGCGTGCGCGGGGAGGCCGTGGACGAGGCCGAGATCGCGAAGGCGGGCCGCGCCGCATTGCAGGCCATCGTGCCGCAGCAGATCGCCTGCGGCCTGGATGTCATCAACAATGGCGAGCAGCAGCGCGAATCCTTTGTGCTGTATCTGCGCCATCGTTTGACGGGGCTGGGCGACGAGAGCCGTCGGCCGACCTGGCAGGATCTGAAGGCCTATCCCGACTACCAGCAGGCCTTGAAGGAGGCCGCGCCGGTGGAAGCAGTGACGCACACCAGCCACCTGCCCGCCGCGATCGGCGAGGTGACCTATCCCGACCCCAGCGCGATCAACGCGGAGTGCGACGATTTCCGCGCCGCGCTGAAGGGCCAGGAAGGCCGCTATGCCGAAGCCTTCCTCACCGCGCCGTCACCCGGCATCATCGGCTCCATCGTCGAGAACCGGCACTACGCCACCGAGGACGCCTATCTCGCCGCGCTCGGCCGCGCGCTCGCGATCGAATACCGCGCCATCGTGGACCACGGCTTCCTGCTGCAGCTCGACTGCCCCGATCTGGCGCTGGAGCGCCACGGCTCCTACCAGGACCGCCCGCTGTCGGACTTCCTGGATTTCTGCGAGCGCGTCGTCGCCACGATCAACACGGCGATCGCGGGCATCCCGCGCGACCGCCTGCGGCTGCATGTGTGCTGGGGCAATTACGAAGGCCCGCATGATGCGGATGTGCCGCTGGCGGAGATCCTGCCGATCGTGATGAAGGCGAAGGTCGGCGGCTTCGTCCTGCCCTTCGCCAACCCGCGCCATGCGCACGAATACAGGGTGTTCGAGACGCAGCCGCTTGCCGAGGACCAGATCCTGGTCGCGGGCGTGGTGGACACGCTGACCAACTTCGTCGAGCACCCCGAGGTGATCGCCGACCGGATCGCGCGCGTCGCCGCGGTGATCGGTGATCCCAGCCGCGTCCAGGCCGGCACCGATTGCGGCTTCGATACCTCCGCCGGGCGCGGGCGGGTCGCCGCCGATGTCGCCTGGGCGAAGATCCGCGCGATGCGCGAGGGGGCCGACCTCGCCTCCCGTCGCCTGTTCCGCTGACCCATGTGCTGGCTCTGCGACATCAGGCGGCCACGCCCGAAGCCCGTGAAAGCGGATGGGCCTCCGCCACCGGCGGCGCCGATGCCGGCTGCCGCCACGCCTCAGCGGTAATAGGCGTAGCGCCGCCCGTAGTATGGCCGGTAGCCGTAATTGTAGGAGGCCGGGCGGTAGTAGTAGTTGTTGGCGGCGGCGCCCACCGCGACGCCGGCGGCAGCACCCACGGCGGCGCCCGCAAGGGCCGTGCCGGCCGGGTTCACCGTGCCGTCCGGATTGTAGCAGGCGCTGAGCGAGACCGCGGCGGCGGCGAGCGTCAGCATGCGAAGTGACCTGAACATCATGGACCTCTGTTCCGCGGGGTCTCTCGTCATCCCCGCGCCGTCACTCATGCCCCGAGCCCTGGCCGGCCGCACTGAAGCGCTTCACGACCATGCCGGAACGCGACACGGCGCGGCGCGCGGCGATCGGCGCGCGCTTCGCCGCCCCGCGCGTCAAGAACGCTGACAGCTGCCCTCCGGGGCGTCATGCTGGCGTGCAAACTGGGAGAAAACATGATGAATCGGTCAAACATCGTCGCCGGCATCGCCGCCATCGCGCTCGCGGGCGGGATCGCGGCCGTCGCGCATTCGCAGTCGGGCGGCGCGGCGAACATGACCTTCTTCGTGACCAGCGCGGGACCCGGACGCGGTGCCGATCTTGGGGGCCTGGCTGGCGCGGATGCTCATTGCCAGTCCCTCGCCCAGGCGGCGGGCGCGGGCGGCCGCACCTGGCGCGCCTATCTCAGCACCCAGGCGGCCGGCGGGCAGCCGGCGGTCAATGCACGCGACCGCATCGGCGCGGGGCCGTGGCGCAACGCGAATGGGGTCGTCGTCGCGCAGAGCGTCGCGCAGCTCCATGGCGAGAACAACCTGACGAAGGAGACCGCGGTGGACGAACGCGGCCGCCCGGTCAGCGGCCGCGGCGATCCCGTGAACAACCACGACGTTCTCACGGGTTCGCAGGCCGACGGCACCGCCTTTGCGGCGGGCGAGGACCGCACCTGCCGCAACTGGACCTCCTCGACCGACGGATCCGCCATGGTCGGCCACCACGACCGCATGGGGCTCAGGGACGACGCACCCTCACGGTCCTGGAACACGTCGCACCCCTCGCGCGGCTGCAGCCAGGATGCACTGCGCAGCACGGGCGGCGCCGGGCTGCTCTACTGCTTCGCGATCAACTGACCCTCGTCATCCGCGGGCGCCGCGCAGGCCCTGCACGCGGATGATGCCATCCGGCACGGGACGCAGCCCCTCGATGGTTGCGCCCGTGCCGTGCAGCACCCTGGGGTGCCAGAGATAGATGTAGGGCCGGTCCGCGAGATAAAGTCGCGCCGCCCGTTCGTACGCCGCGGCGCGCGCGGCCGTGTCCACGTTGCGCCGCCCATCCTCCATCGCCGCGTCCACCGCGCGGTTGCAGTAGTGCCCCCCGTTCAGCGATTGGCCGCAGGCATTGAACGAAAAGATGTTCCCGTCCAGATCCACGCGGCCGGACCACTGGATGATCAGCGCCTCGAAATCGCCTGACGTCCATTGCCGCAGCAGCGTCGCCGTCTCGGTCTGCTGGATCTCGATGTCGATGCCCGCTTCCGCCGCCATGGCCTGGATGACCTCGGAGGCCTGGATGTAGTCGGTGGTGTTGGGCACGGACAGCCGCACCCGCACACGTTGATGCCCGGCCTCCCGCAGCAGCGCCTGCGCGCGTGCGACATCGCGTGGCGGCACGGGCAGGGCATTGGCGTAGAAGGGATGGCCGGGCGGCACGGATTGATTGCCGGGAATCCACAGGCCCTCGAAGGCCACGTTCACCAGCGCCTGGCGGTCGACCGCGCGCTCCAGCGCCTCCCGCACCCGCGCATCCTGGCCGAGCGGCGTCTGCGCGCGCGCGCCGTTCGCGACATTGATCGCGATGTAGAAGGACGCGAGCGACGGCGCCTCCACCATCCGCACGCGCCGGTCGCGCCGGAGCTCCGCGACGTCGGAGGGGCTGATGCGTTCGATGATGTCGAGCGATCCCGCGCGGAGATTGGCCAGCCGTACGGTCGCGTCCACGACGGGGCGATAGGTGACGCGCTCGGCCAGGATGGCGCCGCGATCCCAGTAATCGGCGAAGCGCTCGAGTTCGATGCGGTCCTGCGCCACGCGC
>JAYRQX010000291.1:0-4750 GCA_041910415.1 Acetobacteraceae bacterium
AACGCGCGCTGCGGGCGCGGCAGGCGGGCACCCCCGGGCCGCCGGCGCAAGGCGCCGCCTTGCCCGGCATCGCCCCACCCGGCCCCGGATGCTCATACCAACGGTCGAAGCATTCGGCCGTTGGTATTCATCTTTGCTGACCCTCATGCGCCGGGCGCAAACCTCCGGTTTGCTTGGCTCGCCGGACCGCCGGCGGGCCGCATTCGCGGCCTCGGCACGAGTCAAAGCCTCGTGCCGCAGGTATGACAGTGCCGTGGATCCGGTCCGCCAGCGCGTCGGGCACGCCCCTCGGCGCGGCGACGGCGTGCCAGGATCCCGACCGGAAATCCGGGAGGCCGGCTTCGATGATGGTCGGCACGTCCGGCAACAGCGGGTGGCGGGCTCGGCTGGCAACGGCGATGGCGCGCAGCCGCCCGGCCTGCACATGCGGCGCCACGGTCGCGATGTTGAGCAAAGAGAGCTGCAGCGTGCCGGAGAGCAGGTCCGTCGCGGCCGCCCCACCCCCGGCATAGGGGATGTGGGTCACGTCCACGCCCGTCCGCTGCCGGAACAGCTCCATCCCCAGATGCTCCGAGGACCCGATGCCCGAGCTGCCATAGGAGCCCCGCCCGGGATTGGCGCGCAGCCAGGCGAGCAGCCCCGCCAGGTCGGCGGCGGGGACCGCGGGGTTCACCACCAGCAGGTTCGGCGCGCTGATGGCGATGGTGATGGGGGTGAAGTCGGTCAGCGGGTCGTAGCCCACGCGCGGCATGATCAGCGGGTTGATGGTCAGGATGCCGCTGGCCGCGATGAACAGGCAGGTGCCGTCCGCGGGCTGGCGCGCGACGTATTGGGCGGCGACGGTGCCGTTGGCGCCCGGGCGGTTCTCGGTCACGAAGGGCTGGCCGGTGCCGGCCTGCATCTGCTGCGCGAGGGCGCGGGCCAGGATGTCGGAGGGGCCGCCCGGCACATAGGGCACGGTGATGGTGACGGGCCGCGTCGGCCAGTCGGCCGGTTGCGCCGAAGCGCGACCGGCGAGGCCCAGGGGTGCGGCAGCGAGCAGCGAACGGCGGCGCATGGCAGGGAACTCCGGCTTGGCTGGGCCGGAGCCTGGCAAGGCTCAGGCCGGGCTGCCGCGCCGGAAGATCCGCCGGACCCGATCGCGGATCGCGGCGTTGGCCGAGGGGATGCTCATCACCAGTGTCAGCACGACGATGGCGGCCAGCACGATGCAGATCGGGCGCGTGAAGAAGGGGGAGAGATCGCCGTCGGAAATCACCAACCCCCGCCGCAGCGACTTGTCCATGAGGTCGCCCAGCACCAGGCCGAGCACGAAGGGGGCCGCGTGGTAGCCGTAGCGGCGCAGGACGAAGATGATCACGCCCGTCCCCAGCATGGTCCACACATCGAACAGCCGCTGCGCGATGGCGAAGGAGCCGACGGTGCAGAGCACGAAGACAACGGGCATGATGATCGTCCGCGGCACCGTCAGCACCTTGAGCAGCGGGCGGACCAGGAACAGGCCGAAGAACAGCATGGCGATGGTCGCGTAGACGTTCATCGCGACCACGTCGTAGACGAACTGGGGATTCTGGATCATCAGCATCGGGCCGGGCTGCACGCCGTGGATGATCATCGCCGCCAGCAGCACGGCGGCCGGCGCCGATCCCGGGATGGCCAGCGCGAGGGCGGGGATGATGCCGCCGGGGATGGAGGCGTTGTCGCCCGTCTCCGCCGCGATCAGTCCTTCGACGCTGCCCTTGCCGAATTTCTCCGGCTCCTTCGACGCGCGCTTGGCGGCGGCGTAGCTGGACCAGGCCGCCATGTCCTCGCCGACGCCCGGCAGGATGCCGATATAGACGCCGATGACGCCGCTGCGGAGAATGGTCTTCCAATAGACGATGACATCGCGGAAGCGCGGCAGGATGGAATCGACGGCATGCACCTTGGGGCGGGAGAAGCGCTCGCTCATGACCGTCAGCACTTCCGCCGCGCCGAAGGCGCCGACCAGCGTCGGGATCAGGGAAAAGCCGCCGGCGAGATCCGTGCTGCCATAGGCGAAGCGTTCATACGAATGGATGCCGTCCTGGCCGATCAGCGACACGAACAGCCCGAAGATGCCCATGATCCAGCCCTTCAGCGGGTCGGTGCCGGTGATGGAGCCCGACATCATCACGCCGAACAGGCACAACCAGAAGAACTCGTAGGATTGGAAGGTGAGCGCGACCTCGCCGAGCGCCGGCGTCAGCAGCGCCAGGCAGACGATGCCGAACAGGGAACCCACCACGCTGCCGGTGGTGGCGACGCCCATGGCGCGCCCGGCCTGGCCCTGGCGGGCGAGCTGGTAGCCATCCAGGCACGCCGCCGCATTCGCCGCCGTGCCCGGGATGTTCAGCAGGATCGCGCTGCGTGACCCGCCATAGATTGTGCCGACATAGGCGCACATCAGGATCAGGATGGCGTCGTTCGGCGGCAGCTTGATGGTCAGCGTCGTCATCAGGCTGATGGCGAGCGTCGCCGACAGCCCCGGCATGCAGCCGATCAGGATGCCGAGCAGGGTCGCGCCCATCGTGTAGCCGATATGGCGGAGCTGGAAGAACCCGGCCATCGAGGCGCCGAGGAGGTCGAGGCCTTCGAGCATCGCGTCAGGGCAGCCGCACCAGGAAGACTTCCTGGAAGACGAAGCTGATGGCGGCGGAGGCGCAGGCGCCCACGATCGCCGCGCGCAGCAGGCCGCGCAGCAGCGTGCCGTCCTTCACGCGGTCCGGCCATTCGAAGGCCATGATGGCCGCGACAAGGAACAGGAACGCCGCGGCCCAGAAGGGCAGCCCGCTGCCGACCAGCCCGCCCGCGAAGACGAGGCACAGAAGCATCGCGACACCGACGCGCCAGGGCTCGGCGGCGCCGGCCTCCTCCTCGGGCGGCGGTTGATCCAGGCCGAGGAGTTCCTCTTCGAGCAGGTTCTCGGTGGGCGCCGCGCCGCGCCAGCCGCGCACCACCAGCACGAGACCGAAAATCGCGAGCACGATGCCGAGCATCCCCGGCACGAGACCGGGGATGGTGTAGGGATTGATGTGCTGCTGCTCCAGCCGGTCCATGCGCCAGGACTCGACGAGGATGCCAAGGCCCAGCAGCGACCAGAACAGCCCGAACCAGAAATCCGCGCGCTGGGCGGGACGCGTGCTCACAGACGCGGAATTCCGACGCTGTCGGGCGAGGCTCGGCTGAGGCCGGCATCGTGGTAGAGCCACGCGGTCTGCCGCACCATCACCCAGGCCGCATCGCGCGCCGCCTGGCCATGGATCGGGCTGAACACCGCCGCGCGCTGCTCGGCGTATTCCTTCAGGCGGCGGCTGTCCCTGATCCGCTGGTCCCAGACCATGGTCATGGTCTGCACCACGGGATCCGGCACGCCCTTCGGCGCCCAGATGCCGAAATAGTTCAGCGGCGTCGGGATGTTGGGCAGCCACTGCTTGACCGTGGGGATCGTGCCGAAGCCCGACAGCGTGATCGGCCCGTCCGCCTGCACGGCGAGCGGGATCAGCCGGCGGCCGCGGATCATCTCGGCCATCTCGACCAGCAGCTGCGCGACCGCCGGCACCTCCCCCGCCGCGGCGGCGAGCACGGCGGGGTTGCCGCCGTCATAGGTCGCGTGGCGGTAGTTGACGTTGGGTGCCGCGGCGCGGATCGCCTCCATCATGTTGCGCCCCGCCGAGGACTGGCCCGCGGTCGCGACGGCGATGTCGCGGCGGTTCTGCAGCGCCTGCAGGAAGGCGCCGAAATCCCGGAAGCCCGAGGCCGGATTGACCGAGAGCGTGTTGACGTTGGCGACCGTGAAGAACAGGTGCCAGTCGTCGATCCCCGTATCGAGCAGCCCCAGCACGCGGTAGCAACCGACATCCACCGCCGCGCCCGCGGCCCAGGTGTAGCCGTCCTTCGCTGCCTGCAGGACGTTGCGCGTGCCGATGGAGCCCGAGGCGCCAGGCTGGTTCACCACGACGAAGCGCTGGCCGAGCGCCTCCTCGATCTCGGTCGCGACGACGCGCGCCATCTGGTCGGTCGATCCGCCCGCCGCCCAGGGGACGATGATCGTGACCGGCCGTTCCGGCCGCCAGGGAAAGGCTGCCTGCGCCTTCGCGATGTGCGGCGCGGCGAGCGTGCCCGCGGTGGCGGCGAGGAGTGACCTGCGCTTCATGACGTTCAGAATCCTTTCCTGGGCTGCGGGCCTTGGCGGCGCCTTTTTGGTAACTCGGTGGTTACGCGAATGGTGCGGCGGCCCCGGCGCGGGCGTCAAGCGAGGGTCAGCCGAATTCCGGCCCGGCCACGGCGATGCAGGCGGCTTCGTTGCCCGGGGGCGTCACGCCGCGCGCCATGCGGGTGAAGGGGCGCTGTTCCGCCGCGCCATGGGCGCGCAGCCACTCCGCGGTCGCGGCGTGCGCATCGAGCAGGTCGATGACCGCGCGCGGGTTTTCTGTTCGCGATGGCAAGGCGGCCAGGGCAGCGCCGATCAGCGCGCGGCCGGTCGCGTCCTCCCGCGTCATCACCGGCCCGATCTGCGGGCTGCGCACGCCGTCGCGGGCGAAGACGAAGCCCGTGATGCCGGCCGATCCTTCCGCGACAAGGGCCGATTGCGGCAGGCGCTTCGCGAAGTCGCGCAGCAGGAATTCGCGCGGCGGGCCGAATCCCGCCGCGTCCAGCGCCAGGATCGCCGGCCAGTCGCCTTCACGCAGCGGGCGGATGGCGATGGCGGGCTCGGCGGGCAGCGCATCCG
>JAYRQX010000292.1:0-3673 GCA_041910415.1 Acetobacteraceae bacterium
ACCCCGTCCCGCCGGTGACGCATCCCCTGGTGGACGAGGCCGACATCGCGGCGCTGAAGGCGGCGATCCTCGCCTCCGGCCTGTCGGTCGCGCAGCTCGTCTCCACCGCCTGGGCCTCGGCCTCCACCTATCGTGGCTCCGACCGCCGCGGCGGCGCCAATGGCGCGCGCATCCGGCTGGCGCCGCAGAAGGACTGGGAGGCGAACCAGCCCGCCCAGCTCGCCATCGTGCTGGAGGGCCTGGAGGGCATCCGGCGCGACTTCAACGCGAAGGCCGCGGGCGGCAAGCAGATCTCGCTCGCCGACCTGATCGTGCTGGCCGGCGGCGCGGCGATCGAGAAGGCCGCGAAGGATGCCGGCCACGACGTGACGGTGCCCTTCAAGCCCGGCCGCACCGATGCGACGGACGCGCAGACGGATGCGGCAAGCTTCGAGGTGCTGGAGCCCGAGGCCGACGGCTTCCGTAACTATCGCCGCACCCGCTTCACGGTCTCGGCCGAGGAGCAGCTGGTGGACAAGGCGCAGCTGCTGACGCTGACGGCGCCCGAGATGACCGTCCTCGTCGGCGGGCTCCGCGTGCTCGGCGCCAACCATGGCGGCTCCCCGCATGGCGTGCTGACGACCGAGCCCGGCAAGCTGACGAACGACTTCTTCGTCAACCTGATCGACATGGGCACGGCCTGGGCGCCGACCGACGAGACGGCCGAGACCTTCCAGGGCCGCGACCGCGCATCGGGCAGCGTGAAGTGGACGGGCACGCGCGTGGACCTGGTCTTCGGTTCCAACTCGCAGCTCCGCGCGCTGTCCGAGGTCTATGCCCAGGCCGACAACAGCGTGAAGTTCGTGAAGGATTTCGTGAGTGCCTGGACCAAGGTGATGAACCTGGACCGCTTCGACCTGGCCTGACCGGGCCGGACGCCGCCCGGAGGCAGCCTGACGGTTGCCTCCGGGCTTGCGCGCCCGGGCCGAACCGCAACGCCCCATGATGGCGGTCGCCCGGTCGCGGGGGAGGACGACGCGATGGCGCATGCATGCGATCCGCGATGCGAGGAGGAACTGCGCCTGGCCGGCCTTGCCGGCGACAAGGCGCTGGTGCGGCTGCTCGCGCTGCTGCGTGCCTCGCCCGAGACCCATCTCGGCATCGCGCAGGTGCAGCGCCTCGCGGCCGAGGCGCGGCTTGCGGTGACGCCCGAGGAACTCGCGCGGCAACTGGAGCGGCTGGTCGAGCGCGGCCTGCTCGGCCGCCTGCCGAGCATCGCGGCCGAGCCGGTCTTCGACACCGTGCCCGAACCGCATTCCCACATGATCTACGAGGACACCGGGCAGGTGGTGGATCTGCGCGTCTCCCACGAGACGCTGCTCGCCATGATCCGGCAGGAGATGTCGGAGCGGCCGGAGGCGGTCGAAGTGCTGGTGCGCGTGCGCCGCCATCGCGGGCCGTCCGATACGGCGCCGCATGACCGCCGGCGCGCCGCGCGGAGCGAGGACGTGCGCAGCACTCACTGATGCGCACCCGTTTGCCCCACGGCGCCGCCCGCGGCTAGAGCGGAAGCCGTTCGCATTGGCTCACGGCTTCCGCTCTACGCCGTTGTTTTTGCGAGCATCTTCACCCGACCAGATGATTCCATCTGATCGGGATCTGCTCTAGCGTGCCGCCTGCAGCATGGGAGCGAAGTGGCATGGGCAGGGCGCGGCTCGTCTATTTCGAGAATTGGATCGACCCGGTCGCGGAGCGCATCCTGGGCGGCGCCCGGGACATCGCGCTGCACCATCTGCGCTTCGCCACCGCCCGCGCCGCGCTGGACGATGCGATGGCGTCCGCGCATGGCTACCAGCTGCTGCCGCGCACCGAGATCGCGCCCGCCTGGCTCTGTGACGCGGCGCTCCTCGCGCGCGCGCCGGCGCTGCTGGCGGCCTGCTCGACGGGGGCGGGCTTCGACGTGATCGACGTCGCCGCCTGCACCGAAGCGGGCGTCATCGTCTGCAACCAGTCGGGCTCGAACAAGGAAGCGGTCGCCGAGCACGCGCTCGGCCTGATGCTCGCGCTGTCCAAGAAGATCATGCTGGCCGACCGCGCGCTCCGCCGCAGCGCCGGCGTCGATCGCTTCGCGCTCACGGGCAACGACATCCTCGGCAAGACGGTCGGCATCGTCGGCATCGGGCAGATCGGCACCCGCGTCGCCGAGCTCTGCGGCGCGCTCTTCGGCATGGAGGTGCTGGCCGTGGACCCGTACCTCGACACCGCAACCATCGCCGCACGCGGTGCGCGGAAGGTGGAGATGGCCGAGCTGCTCGCCCGCTCCGACTTCGTCACCGTGCACTGCCCGCGCGACGCGACGACGCTTGGCCTGTTCGGCGCGGCGGAGTTCGCGCGCATGAAGCCCACCGCCCATTTCGTCCAGACCGCGCGTGGCGGCATCCATGACGAAGGGGCGCTGGCCGCGGCCCTGGCCGAAGGCCGCATCGCCGGTGCGGGCGTGGACGTCTTTCTCGACGAGCCGCCGGCGCCGGAGCATCCGCTGATGGCGTTCGACAACGTCATCGTCTCCCCGCACACGGCGGGGATCACCGAGGAAGCGCTGCACGGCATGGCGCGCGCCGCCGCCGAGCAATGGATCGCAATCTTTGCGGGCGAGGTTCCGCCGCGCCTGGTGAATCCGGAGGCCTGGCCCCGCTACAGCGCGCGCTTCGCGGCGGCCTTCGGCTTTTCGCCGCAGGCGCTCGGCTGACCTGGCCGCGGCTGCTGCGCCGGTGGCACAATCCGGGCGTAAGCCGGTGGCTCCGCCGGCATCCGCACGGTTGATTGGGCCGGCCGGATACGCTCGCTAGGCTTCGTGCCAGCGGCGGACCCGCCGGCAACAGCGTTGCATCGCTGCCACGCATCCCGCGCTTCGATGCCAGGACAGGCCCGAAACCCTTCGCCGGCCTGGACATCCGGCGCCGGCTTGCGATTCATTGTTACGCGGCCAGCGCCGTTCGGCGCGCGAGGGTATCGGATCGTAATGGTTATATATCGACGTAGTCTTATGTTTGGGGCGCCGGCCATCCTGGCCGGATGTGTCGCCGACCCGTCGCCGGTGAGCACCGCCACGGAACCGCGTGCCGCGCCCGAGCCCGTCATTGCCCTGCCGGCCGCGCCGCCGCCCACGGATCGCGAGTATCGCCAGATCTACGGCGCGGTCTCGACCGACCGCTTCTGGATCCCCGCGGTGAACCTGCAGCGGATCAACCCGCAATTCCTCCGCCGGGAAGTCGAGTACACGCGCGACGACCAGCCCGGCACCATCGTCGTGGATACCGGCGCGCGCTACGCCTACCTGGTCCTGGAAGGGCGCCGCGCCATGCGCTACGGCGTCGGCGTGGGGCGCGAGCAGGCCTTCAACCTGGCCGGTGAGGCCTATGTCGAGCGCAAGGCCGAATGGCCGAATTGGCGCCCGACGCCCGACATGCTGCGCCGCGACCCCGCGCGCTACGCCTTCGCGCGGGATGGCGTGCCGGGCGGGCCGCGCAATCCGCTCGGGCCGCGCGCCCTGTATCTGTACCAGGATGGCTACGACACCTATTACACATGCGGAAGATCCGCGCGACGCCATCCACGTTCGTCCACGCGAACTCGATATCCGCAAAGTCGCGCCCGTCGTTCTCCTTGTCCCAGACCAGAAAGCGCCGGCATG
>JAYRQX010000293.1:0-4662 GCA_041910415.1 Acetobacteraceae bacterium
CACAAAGGATTGACCTTTGTGCCCCTCAAACGCCGGGCGGGCCGCCTCCGCGGCCCTTGGCTTCGCCGGACCGTCATGCCGAAGGCATGCTGTCCGCATGACCGGCGGATCGGCACAGCCGACCGCGAGCGGGCCGCATTCGCGGCCTCGGCACGAGTCAAAGCCTCGTGCCGCAGGTATGACAGCCAGCGAGATGCCCCCACCCCGACCAGCCTCCGCTGCGCTCCGGCGTTCGACGCAATGCGTCGAACCCCCCGCTTCGCAGGGGAGGGGGTATGCGGTCAGCAGGGGCTGGGGATCGGCTGCATCTCGATCATCTGGCCGTTCACGGTGAACTCGCCGAAATCCATCTTCATCTCGTCGGCGACGCCGTTTTCCCAGTAGCGCAGGCTCACCTCGTAGTCGGGGGTGGAGGCGCCGCCATTGCGCTGGCTTTCGGGGTTGCGCTCGAAGAAGGCGATGCGCATCCGCACATTGCCGAGGGTGGAGAGCGCCGGGAAGCGCTCGACCGGCGCCGGCGCGGCCCAGGCGCCCATCACGGTGGTGCTGTCCTGCGCGCCATGGGCCGAGGTGCCGTCGAACAGCGGCACGACCACCAGGCGCTGCCCGCTGCGCGCGGCATTCAGGGTGACGATGGTGTGGAAGTTCGGCAGCACGGTGCCGCGGGGCAGACGCATCTCGCGCGGCTCGGGCGATTCATAGCGCACCACGCCACCCTCCGGCGTGATCTCCGCCTCGCCCTGGATGCGCTGGCTGACCGCGCCCTGGTTGGTCTGGGTCAGGGAGAAGCGCAGCTGCCGCCCGTCCTTGCTCTCCCAGGTCGAGTAGTCGGAGGTGGTCTCCACCTCCTGCCCGTCGCGGTCGGTCAGCGTCAGCTGGAAGCGCTGGCGCGTCGTCCAGCCGTCGCAGGCATCCAGCATCTCATAGGCCATGGCGCCGGAGGCCGAGACGACATCCGCCCCGTCGCGCGCGCGGTCCAGGTCCAGGCGATAGGCGGCGCGATGGGCCAGCAGGTTCCGCGCCTCGATCGGCTGGCCCTGCGGCACCGCCGTGAATCCGGGCGTCGCGGCGGCGGCGGGGCCCTGCGCCGGAGCGGGCGCGGGGGCCAGGAAGCCCGCCGCCAGCGCGGCGCCGAGGGCGAGGGTGGTCAGGCTGCGCCGCATGGATCTCTCCTGGGGACTCGGGCTCCGGCCCCCCAGACTTAGGATGCCTTGGGCGAAGGTGCACCCTTCGGCTTCGGCAGGTCGAGCCCGATATGCAGTTCCTTGAGCCGCTCGGGCGGCACCCGCGCGGGCGCCCCCATCATCAGGTCTTCCGCCTGCTGGTTCATCGGGAAGAGGATGACCTCGCGGATGTTGGGCTCGTCGGCGAGCAGCATGACGATGCGGTCGATGCCCGGCGCCGAGCCGCCATGGGGCGGCGCGCCATAGCGGAAGGCGTTCAGCATGCCGCCGAAGCGCGCCTCGACCTCCTCGGCCGAATAGCCCGCGATCTCGAAGGCCTTGATCATGATGTCGGGGCGGTGGTTGCGGATGGCGCCCGAGGACAGCTCGATGCCGTTGCAGACGATGTCGTACTGGTAGGCCTTGATCTCCAGCGGATCCATGGTGTTCAGCGCCTCGAGCTCGCCCTGGGGCATGCTGAAGGGGTTGTGGCTGAAGTCGATCTGCCTGGTTTCCTCGTTCAGCTCGTACATCGGGAAGTCCGTCACCCAGCAGAAGCGGTAGGCGTTCTGTTCGATGAGATCGAGATCGGTCCCGAGCTTCGTCCGCGCCTGGCCGGCGAGCTTGGCCGCGGCCGCTTCCTTGTCGCAGGCGAAGAACACGGCATCGCCCGGCTCGGCGCCGGTGTGCTGGCGGATCTTCTCAGCGCGATCCGCTTCGAGATTGCGCGCGATCGGCCCTTTGGGGCCGTCACTCTCAAAAATGATGTAGCCGAGGCCGCCGGCGCCCTGCTCGCGCGCCCATTCGTTCATCTTGTCGTAGAAGCTGCGCGGCTGGTGCGCGACCTTGGGCGCGCGGATGGCGCGCACGACCGAGCCGTTCGCGATGGCCTTGGCAAACAGGCCGAAGCCGCCGCCCGCGAAATCCGCCGTCACGTCCACGATGCGCAAGGGATTGCGCAGGTCCGGCTTGTCCGAGCCGAATTCCAGCATCGCCTGGGCGAAGGGAATTCTCGCGAATGGCGCCTGCGACACCGCGCGCTTCGTGCCGGAATAGTCGGAAAATTCCTCGAACACGCCCGACAGCACGGGCTCGATGGCCGCGAAGACGTCTTCCTGCGTGACGAAGCTCATCTCGAAGTCGAGCTGGTAGAACTCGCCGGGCGAGCGGTCGGCGCGGCTGGCTTCGTCGCGGAAGCAGGGCGCGATCTGGAAGTAGCGGTCGAAGCCCGAGACCATGCAGAGCTGCTTGAACTGCTGTGGGGCCTGCGGCAGCGCATAGAACTTGCCGGGATGCAGGCGCGCGGGGACCAGGAAGTCGCGCGCGCCTTCGGGGGAGGACGCCGTCAGGATCGGGGTCTGGAACTCGACGAAACCCTGCTCGATCATGCGGCGGCGGATGGACGAGATGACCGAGCTCCGCAGCAGCAGGTTGCGGTGCTGGCGTTCGCGCCGCAGGTCGAGGAAGCGGTAACGGAGGCGCAGCTCCTCGGGGAACTCGGCCTCGCCGGCGACCTGGATCGGCAGCAGCTCGGCCGCGGATTGCACCGTCACTTCGCGCGCGCGCAGCTCGATGGCGCCGGTCGGCAGCTTCTCGTTCACCGTGCCCTCTTCGCGCAGCACGACCTCGCCGGTGATGGTCACCACGCTTTCGGGGCGAAGATCGTCCAGCGTCTTCAGCACGGGCGAGCCCTGGGCCGCCACGACCTGGGTGAGGCCGAAGTGGTCGCGCAGGTCGATGAAGAGCACGCCGCCATGGTCGCGCTTGCGGTGGATCCAGCCGGAGATGCGCACGGTCTTGCCGGCGTCGGAGGCGCGGAGCGCGCCGCAATGATGGGTGCGGTAGGCGTGCATGGATGGATGACCGTGCCGGAAGCGGTGGAGAAGCGGCGCAAAGGGACCGACCGGCCCCGCCCTGTCAAGCGCGCACGGGCCGGAAAGCGGCGCCGCGTCAGCCGAAGCCGGCGCGGCTGGGGCGCCCCGTGACGATCATGGCCGGCGGCGTGACCGGGTGGATCGACGAGGGCTGCGCCGGAAACCGGGAAGCGGTGAGATCCCCTTGCCTTTTATATGTGTTCTTGATATGTTCCCGCGCTGCTCATTGACCCCGTGAATCCGCCCCTCCCTCTGCCTGTCGCTTCCCCGGAGGGTATTTTGTCCGAAACCGAGGGTTTTCGGGACTTCTGCTACCTGGGGTTGTCCCGCCCTTCCTCCCCCCGACGAGAAAAAGGCGGGGGACGGGGGCGTTCCCTCCCCCGCATCTCTCTCACCCCGGCTTCCGCCCCGTATAGGCTCCGAACATGTCGAGCTGCCGGTCGCAGGCCACGTCGCGGAAGCCGGCCTCGGCCAGCGCGTCCAGGATCGTCTCCGGCGTGATGCAATGTTCCACCGTGTCCCAGTAGTAGCGCATCAGCGTCTGCATCTCCGCGCCATGCCCGCCGCGGCTGAAGCGCGACAGCGCCGGCACGGCCTGGCCGAACCAGAAGCGCGCGATGGCGTGGCGCAGGCGCGACCGCGGCCGCAGCTTCTCCAGCACCAGCACGCGGCCGCCCGGGCGCAGCACGCGGTGGAATTCGCGGAAGGCCGCCGCCACGTCGGGGATATGGCGCAGCGCGTAGCCCAGCGCCACGAAATCGAAGCCGGCATCGGCGACCGGCAGCGCCTCGGCCGTGCCGCGCAGCAGCAGGCCCTGCGCGCCGAGGGTCCGGCGCCATTCGGCGAGCATCCCCGCGCTGGGATCGACGCCGATCAGCGCGCCCGTCGGACCCAGCAGCGCCAGCGCCTCCCGCGCCAGAAGCCCCGTCCCCGTCGCGACATCCAGCATCCGCATCCCGGGCAGCAGCCCGGCCTGGCGCAGCGCCTCCCGCCGGTACCACTGGCCGGAGCCGAGCGAGAGCAGGGTGTTGACGCCGTCGTAATGCGCGGCCGTGTGGTCGAACAGGCCGCGGACGAAGGCCTCGCGGTTCTCGGCCGCGCCGTAGTGGCGCGTGAGCGGCGGATGCGGCCGCAGCGGGGCCCGGCCTTCCGTCATGTCCATGGCGTGTTCCGTCACCGCTACTCCATCCGCGTCAGCGCGGTCATCGCCACCGCGCCGTTGGATCGCGGCGGCTGGCCCGGCGGCGCGGAAAAGGTTTCCGTCCGTGTGGCATAGCCCTGCCCGACCAGAATGCCTGTTTCAATATCGATCGCGAAGTTCCCGGCTATGGTAACCGTGCCGGTGGCCGTCGGCGTCAACTGCCCCTCGAGCCGCGCGAGGCAGCGGGCGAAGATCACCTCGCGGCCGTTCAGCCGGGCCTTGGCCTCCGGCAGGCAGCGCAGGCCGCGGCCGGTCGGCTGCTGGTGTTCCAGGACCTGCGGCAGCGGCAGGGTGAAGGTCTGGCCCGGCGCGATCGCCTGGCGGCCGATGCCGAGGGATTCCAGCATCACCCGCGCGGTCGCCTGCAGCCCGGCACGCTGTTCGGGGCGGAGCGGCGCGGAGCCGCCGGGTGGCGCGGCGGTGA
>JAYRQX010000294.1:0-1914 GCA_041910415.1 Acetobacteraceae bacterium
ATAGAGCGTGTCGAAGACCATGTGGCCGTGGTTGCGCACGACATAGGCGGTGGTGAAATGCGGGTCGAGGAAGCTGAGGTCGATCTGCGGGATGAAGCGCAGCACGTTCGGCCCCTGCGCGCTGGCGAGCCGCGGGGCGGCAAGCAGGGCGGCACCGGCGCCGAACACCGCGCGGCGCGGAACGCTGATCATCGTCATTCCCGGAACCCCTTCTTGCGGGACCATACTTCCCTGGACCAAAGGCTAGCATTCCCGGGGGCTGCACGGTCAACCGGCGGCGCGCGGGCATGCGGGTGACGAACGCGCCGCCCGCCTGGCTTCGTGCGGTCCGCATCGGCACGCCGCCGGTCGGCAACATCGTCGTCGCCGCGACCGGCTGCGGGATGCCGTGGAAGGTCTCGCGCGAGACCGCCTGATTCCCCCGTTGCGCGGGGCGTGCCGCGCGGGCAGGCTTTCCGCGGAACCGGGGAGCGGGATCATGATGCGCAGGCGATGGCTGCTGGGCGCTGCGGCGGCGCTCGCGATGGCGGCGGGTACGGCGGAAGCGCAGAACCGCGTCTTCAGGATGGCGACGAGCGTGGACGCCGCGACGCTCGATCCGCATGCGACGAATGCGCTCTTCACCTTCCTCGTCGTGCACCAGATCTACGAAGGCCTGACCTGGCGCGGCGATGATCTGCGCGTGCATCCTGGCCTCGCCCGCGCCCTGCTCGCCGAAGCCGGCTATCCCAATGGCTTCGCCGTGCCGATGGACTGCCCCGTCGGCACCTATGACGAGGCCTGCCAGGCGGTTGCCGCCATGCTCGCCCGCGCAGGCATCCGCGCGCAGCTGACCATCCATCCGAACGCCGTCTACAGCCAGCGCATCCGGCGCCAGGAAGCGATGCTCTTCATGCTGTCCTGGGGCGTGCCGACCTTCGATGCCAGCTACACGCTGCGCGAAATCCGGATGGACTGACGATGAAGGCGATCTTCCCCTTCCTCTCCCGCACCCTGAACCACGCGACGAAGCCCGAGGATGTCTTCGTCGCCGTGGAGGAGGCGGTTCGCCAGACGATCGGCTTCAGGCTGCTGACGATCCTCTACGTCGTGCCGGACCGCAGCGCCGTGCAGCGCATCCATTCCTCCAACCCCACCGCCTATCCCGTCAGCGGCCGCAAACCCTTCCGCACCACCGAATGGGGCGTGAACCTGATGGTGGAGCGCAAGCCCTGGCTCGGCCGGACGGTCAAGGACATCCGCTGGGCCTTCTTCGACCACGCGCTGATCGAGAGCCTGGGCTGCGGCTGCTGCATCAACGCGCCCGTCGCTGCCTTTGGGCAGATCTTCGGCACGCTGAACGTGCTGGACGCACCGCTCGCCTATGACAGCACGCAGGTGCCGCTGGTCGAGGCCATCGCCTCCTACCTGGTCGAGCCGCTCCGCCGCGTCGCCGCGGGCTGACCGCGCCGCGGTCCCGCGCGCAGATATTCGCCGGAGCCCACGATCCGCCTTTCGTTGGCGCGGATGCGCCTCTGCGCCGCATCGCCCAGCCGCGCGACCGTCAGCGCGACCAGCAGGTTCCCGAGCGCGAGCGCGCCGAGCGCCGATTCCGGGAAGGCGCGGGACGTCGTCGTCGCGACGAAGAGCAGCGGCCCCGAGAGCCGCGCGATCGGCGTGCTCCGCGCATCCGCCACCGCGATCACCCGCGCGCCGGCCGCCATCGCCTGCGCGGCGAGGCCGAGCGTGATGCGGCTGTAGGGCGCGAAGGTGAAGGCGACCACCGCATCGCCCGGCGCCGCATCCTCGAGCGGCGTCTCCGGCGCGCCGGCGACATCGTCCAGCAGCAGGACGCCCGGGCGCGCGTGAACGTGCTGTCCGAAGCCTACGTGCCGGCGGACATGACCATGGGCTACGAGAAGTTCATCCTCGACG
>JAYRQX010000295.1:0-4670 GCA_041910415.1 Acetobacteraceae bacterium
AGCGCCGGCGCATCCGGCAGCCCGCGTTCGGCGCGCGCCAACCGCAGCTTCGCGTCGTTCAGCCGCGACGCCGCATTGCCCGCGAGCCGCGCCGCGGTCTGCGCCAGCGAGGCCATGAGATCCGCCCGTGCCGGCACGGCGAGCTCCGCCGCCGCTGTCGGCGTCGGCGCACGGCGGTCGGAGGCGAAGTCGATCAGCGTCGTATCCGTCTCGTGCCCGACCGCACTGATGAGCGGGATGGAACAGGCCGCCGCGGCGCGCACGACGATCTCCTCGTTGAAGGCCATCAGATCCTCGAGGCTGCCGCCGCCGCGCGCGACGATGACCACATCCGGTCGCGGCACGGGGCCGCCGGGCCGGATCGCATCGAAGCCGCGGATGGCCGCCGCGATCTGCTCCGCCGCCCCCTGTCCCTGCACCATCACGGGCCAGAGCAGGATGCGGCGCGGGAAGCGACGCGCGATGGTGGTGCGGATGTCCTGGATCACCGCGCCCTTCTCACTGGTCACCACGCCGATCACGGCGGGCAGGCGCGGGATTCTTTTTTTCCTGTCCTCCTCGAACAGCCCTTCGGCCAGCAGTTTTTTTCGCAGGGCCTCGATCCGCGCGAGCAGCGCGCCTTCGCCCGCGTATTCCAGCCGCTCGATCACCAGCTGGTATTTGGATCGGTCCGCATAGGTGGAAATGCGCCCCGTCGCGATCATCTCGACGCCGTTCTCCGGCATCGTCGCAAGATTCCGCACGGCCGATTTCCAGATGACGGCCTCGATCTTCGCGTCCGCATCCTTGAAGGAGAGGTAGATGTGGCCGGAGGGATAGCGCTTCATCTCCGTGATCTCGCCGCGCACGCGCACACGCCCGAAGGCGCCTTCCAGCGTGCGGCGAATCGCGCCGGCGAGCTCCGAAACGGCGTATTCCGGCACGTTGCCGGGCAGCGGGGTGTCCATGCCCCGACCCTATGCTATGAGGCCGCCCAGGAACACCTGCGGGTCGGCTTCGCGGGTCTTTTCCGTCCCCGCGGCGTTGCCGGACTTGCCGATGCCACCAGCATCGGCTGCGTCCGTCGCCTTGCAGGACCGAAAAATCCCTCGCGGATCCTCCGCCGCCGGCGTTCCCGGGCGGCCTTTCGCCCGGATTCGCGAACGGGGTGCGGCGATGAAGGTGCTGGTGGTGGGCGGCGGCGGCCGCGAGCATGCGCTGTGCTGGGCGATCGCGGCCTCGCCTCTGCTGACGACGCTGTGGTGCGCGCCGGGCAATGCCGGCATCGCCGAAGTCGCGGAATGCGTCCCCATCGGCGCCGAGGATATTTCTGCGCTCATCGCCTTCGCGAAGGAGAAGACGGTGGATCTGGTCGTCGTCGGACCGGAGGGACCGCTGACGCTCGGCCTCGCCGATGCCTGCGCCGCGGCGGGCATCAAGTGCTTCGGTCCGAACCAGGCCGCCGCACGCCTGGAAGGCAGCAAGGCCTTCACGCGTGAGGTCGCCGACGCCGCCGGCGTGCCCGGCGCGCGCTGGCAGCGCTTCACCGATCCTGCCGCGGCGAAGGCCTATGTCCGCGCGCAGGGCGCGCCCATCGTGGTGAAGGCCGATGGCCTCGCCGCCGGCAAGGGCGTCGTCGTCGCCGCGACGATCGCGGAAGCCGAAGCCGCCATCGCCGACATCATGGAATCCCGCGTCCATGGCGTCGCGGGCGCGACCGTGCTGATCGAGGAATGCCTGATCGGCGAGGAGATTTCCTTCTTCGCCCTCTGCGACGGCAGGACCGCGCTGCCGCTCGGCGCCGCGCAGGACCACAAGCGCGTGGGCGATGGCGACACCGGCCCCAACACCGGCGGCATGGGCGCCTATTCCCCGCCGCCCATCTTCACGCCCGCGCTGCAGGAGGAGGTGATGGCGCGCATCGTGCAGCCGACGCTGGCAGAGATGGCGAAGCGCGGCGCGCCCTTCAAAGGCGTGCTCTTCGCGGGGCTGATGATCACCAAGGACGGACCGAAGCTGATCGAGTTCAACGTCCGCTTCGGCGACCCGGAATGCCAGGTGCTGATGGTGCGGCTGCGGTCGGATCTGCTGCCCGCACTGCTGGCCGCCTGCGACGGGACGCTGGCGGATGTCGCGCTGCGCTGGGACCCCGTGCATGGCATGGTCGTGGTGATGGCGGCCAAAGGCTATCCGGGGCCGTACGAGAAGGGCACGGAAATCCGCGGCCTGGAACGCGCGGCGCAGGTGCCTGGCGCGCAGATCTTCCACGCCGGCACGGCGCGGCGGGAGGATGGCGCGCTGATCGCGACCGGCGGCCGCGTGCTGGGCATCACCGCGACAGGCAGCACGCTGAAGGAAGCGCGCGACGCGGCCTATGCGGCGGTGGAGGCGGTGGATTGGCCGGAGGGGTTCTGCCGTCGGGATATCGGCTGGCGGGCGCTGTAGCGCGTTTGCCCCCACCCCAGCCCTCCCCCGTTCGCGTTGCTCACAGGGGAGGGAGCGTCTCCCTCCCCTGCGAAGCGGGGGAGGGCTGGGGTGGGGGCAAATCCTGCCCTACGACAAACTCCCCGGATGATCCTGCCAGATCTCCGGCTCCAGGTGCAGATGCGTCTCCTTCGGATAGGTCGCGACCCAATGCGCGACGCATTCCGCCGCGGTCGGATTCCACACGTCGGGGAAGCTCCGCAGACGCGCCAGGAATTCGTCGAGCATCTCGGCGCGGTGGTACCAGCCCATGTGCTGCGGGTGCAGCACCATATGGAAGTGGCGCCCGCGCCGATACTGCGCCTCGAACTCCGCACGGCAGTTGCGGAAGAAGCTGTCGGGATGCTCCAGCCCCGTGCCCTTCTTCGGGAACATGCAGAAGAAGCTGTCGTCGAAATGGTAGTAGTAGGGCATCGCCAGGATCGCGCGCTTCGTCGCGAAATCGGTCACCCACCAGTGCGGGATGTCGTCGGCGAGCCCGTTGCCCATGTACGCATAGCCGGCCTCGATCAGCAGATCCATCGTGTTGGGGCTGATGGTGCCGCCCGCGAATTTGTCGGTCTGGCGCGGCAGGGAATACCAACCCGCCGGACGCTTGCCGACGATGTCCGCCAGGATCTTCGTCGCGCGATCCATGCGTGCCTTTTCGTCGTCGCGCGACAGGCTGCTGACATCCTCGTGCCGGAAGCCATGCGCGGCGATCTCGTGGCCCTCCGCCGCGATCGCCTTGATCCGTTCGGGCCGCATCGCCGCCATCACCGCCGGCACGGCGAAGGTCGCGCGCATCGCGTAGCGCTTCAGCACACGCAGCAGCTCGTCCAGCCCGTCATGCGCGCCGAAGGCCGCGGCCGGCGATTTCACATCCGCCGCCGTGATGCCTTCCGGCCCACCCGCGATGCTGAGGTCCACGACGACGCTCACACAGATCTTCTTGTCGTGCGGCCAGGCGATGCTGCCGTCGCGCAGGCCGCGTTCGTCGGAAATCGTGTAGCCCTGCTTCCACGGCATGTCAGTGCACTCCCTTCGCCTTGGAGGGATGGTTCGCGATCACGTGGCGCGCGACCTGCTCGCAGGACGGGAACCACACGCCGGGGCGTTCCTTCATGCGCTGGATCAGCTTCTCCAGCGCCGCGATGCGCAACGCGCGGCCGGAGACAAAGGGATGCAGGCAGATGTTGAGATAGCCGCCCGTGCGATACTGCCGCTCGAACGCCTTCCACCACAGATCCATCACGCGGTCCGTGTCCGTGATGCGCTGGGCGGGATTGTCGCTGCCGAGCCAGGCGAACGAATAAAACATCGCGTCGTCGATCGCGTAGTGGAAGGGCAGGTTGAGGATGGTGCTGCCCTTGCCGTCATGTTCCCAGAACGGCCCCGCCGCGCCGGATCCGTGGCTGTTGTAGATGTAGCCCTTCTTCACCAGCAGGGCCGTGGTGTGCCAGGACCGCGTGCCCACCGGCCGCTTGCCCGTCAGGCTTTCCAACGCGGCCGTGGCACGGCTGAGGTGATCGTCCTCCAGCTCCGCCTCCTTCGGCACGCGGTGTTCCCACATGTGGTCCGCGACCTCGTGCCCGCTGCGCGCCGCGGCGCGCACCGCGTCGGGATAGAGCTCGCAGATGCGTCCGGGCGTGTAGATCGTCGCCGTGACGTTCTGACGATCAAAAAGCTCGATCAGGCGCCAGATGCCGACGCGGCCGCCGAACTCGCCTTTTGCCAGCTGCATCGGCGTCTCGTTCATCAGCCGGCGCAGCAGCATGGCATCGAAATCGGCGGTGAAGTTCACCGCGAGCCGCACGCCGTCCGGCCACTTCAAATCCGGGATCAGCTCGTGATGTGCGTCGCTGTCCCGCGCCGCGGCGCGAAGCTCCGCGAGCTCGCCGTCAAGGTCCAAAGCCATGGAGAGGTTTCCCGTTTCCCGCGGCGCCCATTCCAGACCCAACGCCGCGCCGCGTCCAGGGTGCCTGTTGTGGGAAGGGCGGCGTATAGGCAGTCTCCGCGGCCCGGAAGCGGCGGATATGGGCAGGCATGGCAGCGGATTGGCAAGGCTGGATCGGGCGGTCGAAGGAGGTGGCGGACGAGATGGCCGCGCCCATCGCGCGGCGGCTCGCCGCGACGCTGGACCAGGAGGGCGTGGATCTCCGCCACGGCACGGCGCTGCCGCCGCACTGGATCGCCGTGCTGTTCGACGACGCCGCACCGCAGCGCAT
>JAYRQX010000296.1:0-4289 GCA_041910415.1 Acetobacteraceae bacterium
CCTCTTCGGCCGAGATGCGGGCCGTGCGCGTATCGGCCGCCGGCTTCGCGTCATCCATCCTCTTTGTCCCCCGGAACCTCGAATCCGGCCCCAGGATGGGCCGGTTCGCGCCGCGATGCGAGACCCACGCTTCGCAGGCGCGGCATGACGGCGCGCTTGCGCCGCGCGGCCGCCGGGGTGCAGCCTGCGGCCCGCCCCAACCGAAAGGCTCGCCGCGATGGCAGTGTCGCCAGGGATGGCCGCGAACCGGTCGCGCGTGCAGGCGCTCTATGCCGCCTATGCCGCGGGCAACCGCAGCGCCTTCAACGACCTGCTGGCCGAGGATGTGCGCTGGCACTCCCTGGGCCCGGCGGAGCTGCCCTGGACGGGCCTGCGGGAGGGGCGGGAGGCGGTCTTCGACTATTTCCGCATCCTGGAACGCGAGGCGGTCGTCGAGGCCTATACGCCCGAGCACAGCATCGCCGACGGCGACTGGCTGATCCTGCTCGGCACGCTGCGGGTACGCCTCGGGCCCAACGACCAGGCGGCCGACTACCCCAAGGTGGACGCGCTGCGCTTCCGCGACGGCCGGATCGTCGAGTTCCGCGAATACTATGATACCGCGGCCGCGCTGGCGCATTACCACGCGGCGCGGCGCTGAGGGTCAGGCGCGCCGGACGTTCCAGGGGAAGGGCGCGGCACCGGGCAGGATGCCCGTGATGTCGCGCCGGAAGGCCGTGCGGATCACGAACTGGCCGAGCGGCACGAAGGACACGTCCGAGAGTGCCAGCGTGCCGAGTTCCTGCGCCAGCGCCTGGCGGCGGTCCTGGCCTTCGGCGAAGAGCCAGGCCTCAGCCAGCTCCTCCGCGCGCGGGTTGCCCCACCAGCCGAACCAGCCCGCCGCGCCCTGGCCGCGCACGAGGAAGGAACTCGCCGGCGTGGACCAGGCGACGGCGCCGCCCGTCGTGTGCAGGATGGACCAGCCGCCGCGGTCCACCGTCTCGCGGTTCGCGCGGCGCTGCACCACCGTGCCCCAGTCGCTCTCGGCGAGCTCCACATTCATGTTGAGGCGGCGCAGCATGTCCGCCGTCACCTGGCCGAGGGGCCCGATGTCGGGGAAGTCGGTCGGATTGATGATGACGATCTTCTGCCCGGCATAGCCGGATTGCGCGAGCGCCGCGCGGGCACGATCGAGGCTGCCGGGCATCACCGCCTCGCCCTCGTCGCGGAAATAGGGCGTGTGGCGCGGCCAGAGGCTGCGGCAGAGATCCCAGTCGCTGCGATCGTCGCCGCGCGAGGCGCGCATGTAGTCCTCCTGCGACACGCCCAGCATGACGGCGCGGCGGACGGCCACGTTGTCGAAGGGCGGGTGCAGATGGTTCATGCGCATCACCGCCATGCGGCCCTTGGGGTCGCTCACCTCGCGCCGCACGTCGCGGGCGCGCGCCAGCAGGCGCTGCAGGTCGGGATGCGGGCGTTCCCACCAATCCACCTCGCCCGATTGCAGGGCGGCGGCGGCGGTCGCGGGATCCGGCAGGACATGCCATTCGATGCGGCGGAAATGCGCGGCCTTTGCCCCTGAGGTCCAGGCCGGCGCTTCCTGCCGCGGCACATAGCCATCGAACTTTTCGTACACCACGCGGCTGCCGGAATTGTATTCGCCCGCGATGAAGCGGTAGGGGCCGGAGCCCACCATGTCAGTCACCGCCCGCGCCGGATCGGTCTCCGCCAGGCGCTCCGGCATGATGAAGGGCACGGCCGCCTCGGGCTTGGCCAGCGCATCGAGCAGCAGCGGGAAGCTCCGCGTCAGGCGGATTTCCATCGTCCGGTCATCGGGCGTGCGCCATTCGGCGACCACGCGGGCCAGGAGCTGTCCAAAGGGTTCGCGCGCGCACCAGCGGCGGATGGAGGCAATGCAATCCCTCGACCGCACCGGCTCGCCATCGTGGAAGCGCAACCCGTCGCGCAGCCGGATGCGCCAGAGCAGGCCGTTCTCCAGCACCTCGTGCCCCGCGGCCATCTGCGGCCTGGGGTTGAGGTCGCCATCCACGCCATAGAGCGTGTCGAAGACATAGAAGCCGTGATTGCCGGTGACGGTCGCGGTGGTGAAGACCGGGTCGAGCACGGACAGGTTCGCCTGCGGCACGAAACGCAGCGTGGTGGCGCGGCTGTTCTGCGCGACGGCCGGGGCCGCGGCCAGCGCGGCGGCGCCGGCCAGAAGCTGACGAAGATGCATGCTGTTCGTTCCTCCGCCTGGTCCCGATCATGCAGCGCAGCATCCCAGGTGAAAAGTCCTGCGTGACGCGCGGCGGCCTCGGGCGATAACCTTGCCGCAACGGGAGGCTCGGAGACCATGATTTTCCGCCAGCTCTTCGATACGACCTCGTCCACCTACACCTACCTGCTCGCCAGCCGGCGCGGCGGGGAGGCGCTGATCATCGACCCCGTGCTGGAACGCGTGGAGCGCTACCTCAAGCTGATCGAGGAGCTCGACCTCAAGCTGGTCAAGGCCGTGGATACCCATCTGCACGCGGACCACATCACCGGCCTCGGCGCGCTGCGCGACCGCACGAAATGCATCACCGTCATGGGCGAGCAGAGCGGCGTCGATGTCGTCTCCATGCGCGTCGGCGACGGCGACCGGCTGGACATCGAGGGCATCAGCCTCGGCGTCATCTACACGCCGGGCCACACCGACGATTCATACTCGTTCACCCTGGCCGACCGCGTCTTCACCGGCGACACGCTGCTGATCCGCGGCACCGGCCGCACCGATTTCCAGAACGGCGATTCGCATGCGCAGTACGAATCCATCTTCAACAGGCTGCTCAGGCTGCCCGAGGAAACGCTCGTCTTCCCCGCCCATGACTACAAGGGCGACACGGTCAGCACGATCGGGGAGGAGAAGCGCTTCAATCCGCGCCTGCAAGTGAGGTCGCCCGCGGAATATGCCGACCTCATGGCGAATCTGAAGCTCGCCAACCCGAAGATGATGGATGTCGCGGTGCCCGCGAACATGCGCCAGGGCCTGCACCAGGAAGAGGTCGCGAAACGCGGCTGGGCGGTGAGCGTGGAGGCGGCGAAGGCACTGCTCGGCCGCAAGGACGTGACGCTGATCGACCTGCGGGAAAAATCCGAACGCGACCGCCATGGCTGCATCCCGGGCGCGCTGCACGCACCCTACCCGGACCTGCAGGAGAACATCAGCGAAGGCGGCGTGCTGCACGAGCTCGCGGAGGCGACCGGCAAGCGGCTGGTCTTCTTCTGCGCCTTCGGCGAACGCTCGGCCATGGCTGTGCAGGCGGCGCAGGATGCGGGGCTTTCCAGCGCCTGCCACATCGAAGGCGGCATGGGCGCCTGGAAGAAGGCGGGCGGCCCGCTCGCCTGACCCCCGCGTGGCCCGGTGCGGGCGCATCGCCTAGATTGGTGCCGACCCGACCGGATGCCCCGATGCCAGCGACCGCCACCGACGCGCCCGCGACGCCCGATGCCCTGCACAGCGGATGCGTCGAGCAGGACCTGGCGCTGCTTGGCCGCTTCGCGGTGCCGGCCGCACCCGCGCCAGGTTTCGTCACGGATGCGCTCGGCATCCGCATGCGCGTGGAGTTCGACGCCGCGCTGCGTTCGCTGGATAGCCAGGTGGTGGCCACGGGCGCGCCGGCGCCCGGCGATCCGCGACGCTGGATCGGCGTCGCGAAAAGCGTGCTCACCGCGCCCGGCCCGGGTTGGCGCGCGCTGCACGTCGCCCCGGGCTGGGCGCCCTGGCTCGTCGCGGGGGCGACGATGGCGCGGCGGCGCGCGCCCGGCCCGCTGCGCCTGCACGCCATCGTCGCCACGCCCCACGGCATGGCGGCGATGGCGGATCATTGCCGCGACAACGCGTTCGATCCGGACAGCCAGCCGCTTCTGGTCGCGCATGTGGCGCCGGGAAGCAGGCCGGCGGCGGAGGCGCTCGGCGCCCCGCCCGTCATCGGGTTGACCGATCTGCTCGGGCGCGAGCCGGAATGGGATTTCGTGCATCTCGCGGCACCGGGCGAGGAAGCGAGGCTGGTGGCGGGCTCGATCGGCGCGCTGAACGATGGCGTGCGCTGGCTGATGCTCGGCACCGCGTCGCGCAAGGCGGAAGGGGACCTGATCGACCTGTTGCATCGCCAGGGCTGGCGATTGGACCACGAGGCGCCCTGCCGCTTCGCCCATGACGCGGCGACGGATTCGCTCGATGCCATGGTGCAGGACACCGGCACGCAGCTCTGGTGGAATCCGCGGCGCTGGGGCGTGGCCTCGCGGCTGCGCCCGTCGCCCGCCGCCCC
>JAYRQX010000297.1:0-11874 GCA_041910415.1 Acetobacteraceae bacterium
ATGGCCGTTCGGAGGCGAGCAGGAGCAGGTCGCGGATGCGCGCCCGCGCCTCATGCCCATCGGCGGTGGCGGGGGCGCAGAACCAGGTCGGCAGCAGCGTCAGCCGCGCATGGGCCCGCAGCAGCGGCCGCAGCGCATCGGCATCGAAGGGCCAGGCCGGCCGCTCCTCTGCCCAGTCGCGGAAGGCCGCGCGGATCGGTTGCGCATCGGCGAATTGGAGCAGGCCGGCCAGCAGCAGCAGCGGCGCGCCCAGGTTCGAGGCGCGCAGCAGCACGATGGCGGCGCCGATCGCGAGCGCGTAGCCGACGGGCCAGAAGAAGCGCGCGGAACCGCGGAACTGTTGCACGAGACCGGGTGGATCCCCGAGGTCGAGGAGGATCCGCCCGGCGAAGCCGACGCGATGCGACACCGCGAAGACCGTCAGGGCGAGCAGCGCGAGGACCAGCCCGGGATGGCGCAGGGGAAGGCGGAACAGCGCGCGGGGCGACAGGATCGCCGCGAACAGAAGACTGGCGACGACGCCGAGTCCGAGCCAGTTGTAGCCGTCCCAGCCGGTATTGCCCGTGGCGTCGATGAAACCTGGCGCGAGCGTGCCGAGCAGCCAGGAGCCATGCGGCCAGAGCGGCGAGGCGAGATTGAGCGCCATGGCTCCATAGCCGCCTTCGCCCTGCGCGCCGAGGTAGCCGAAGGCGATGGTGGGCAGCAGCACGGCAGCGATGGCGAGCGAGGTCGCCAGCGCCGCGCCTCTCCAGCGCGGATCGCCCCGCAGCAGCAGCGTGAGCGGCACCGAGGCCAGCATCGCGAGCGTCATCCCCGCCAGGTAGGGATGGACGAAGAGCGCCGCGGGCTGCAGCAGGATGGCGCCGATCCACCCCGCCCGGGTCGGTCTGCGGACCAGGCGAAGGGCGCAGCCCAGCCCGAGCAGCACGATGAAATGGCCCCACAGCGCCGTGTGGCCGAAGCGTGCGATCCAGGCCGGCATCCCGAGCGCGAGCAGCGCGATGGCCAGCGCGGGAAGCAGGCGCCGTTCGCCCGCGGCGCGCAGGCACCACACGGCCGCGACCGGCTGCAGGATCGCCGAGAGCGCGTACCAGAGGCCGATGCCGTGGAATCCCGCGGGCAGCCAGGCCGCGATCAGCTTGAGCGGCACCGCCAGGATGGGAATGCCATCGACGAAGGCGAGGTTCGTTCCATCCGGCGCGCCCAGGCTGCGGATGGCGAGCGGCGGCCAGGACCAGGGTTCGGCGATGAACCAGCGCTGCGCCGCGATGTGCTGCCCGGTATCGTCGGGAAAGGGTCGCGACTGCGCGAGCGACGGAAAGACGAAATCGAACGGCAGCGCCCAGGCCGCGAAGGCAAGGCCGAGCAGCGCGGCGACGAGATACGCGATGCGTCCTTCGCGTTCGGCTTCGAATGCCTCGTTGTCGTGCGGCCGGCGCATCGGCGCCATTGTTGCAGGGGGTGCGCCGCAGCGCCAGCCGGCGCGGTTGACCGGGCCGGCGGCGGCGGTAGCGTTCCGCCCCGTCGCAGGAAGGATGGTCGTCCATGACAACGCGCTTCGACTTCACCGGCACCACCGTTGCCGTCACGGGCGCCGGCCATGGGTTCGGCCGGGCCATCGCGCGATCCTTCGCTGGCGCCGGCGCGCGGGTCTTTGCCTGCGACCTGTCGGAGGCGGAACTCGCCGAGACCGCGAATGCGCCAGGGCACATCACGACCGAGGCGTTCGACCTGACGGCCAGGGGCGCCGCGAAGCGCTGGATCGCGGAGACCGAGCGGAAGAGTGGCGGGCCCATCGGCGTGCTGGTGAGCAATGCGGGTGGCGTGCGCGGGCAGGTGATGCGCCCGGTCGAGGAGGTGCCGGAAGCGGACTGGCACGCGCTCTTCGACATCAACCTCCATGCCTGCTTCGCCATGGCGCAGGCGGCGGCGCCGGGCATGAAGCGCGCCGGCAAGGGGCGCATCGTCACCATCAGCAGCGGCGCCGGGCTGCAACCGAGCCGCACGGGCATCCAGGCCTATTGCAGCGCGAAGCACGGGCTGATCGGCCTGACGCGCCAGCTCGGCCATGAGCTCGGGCCGCATGGCATCACCGTGAACTCGGTCGCACCCGGGCTGATCCTGAGCAACGCGGCCTCCATCGCGCAGTGGGAGGCCTATGGCGCGGAGGGACAGAAGCGCGTGCTCGCCTCCATCGCGATGCAGAAGCTGGGCGCGGCGCAGGACATCGCGAATGCGGTGCTGTTCTTCGCGAGCGATCTCGCCGGTTATGTGAACGGGCAGGTGCTGAGCGTGGATGGCGGGAAGTAGGCCGGGCTTGCGGGGCGCGCGGCCCGCGCCCATCCTCCGACCCATCATTCCAACAAGAGGGAACGGACCATGGACCTCGGTCTTCGCGGCAAGCGCGTGCTCGTGACAGGCGCATCCAAGGGTATCGGGCGGGCCTGTGCGGAGGGATTCGCGCGGGAAGGCTGCGACGTGGTGCTCGTCTCGCGCGACCCCGCGACGCTCGGCTCGGCGGCGGAGGCGATCCGCGCGCAGGCGCAGGTGAACGTGCAGGTGATGGCGGCGGACCTGTCCAGGGGCGAGGACCGGCAGAGGGTGCATGCCGCGTTCCCCGATGTGGACATCCTGGTCAACAACGCGGGCGCGATTCCGTCGGGCCGGCTGCAGGACATCTCCATGGAACGCTGGATCAGCGCCTGGGACCTGAAGGTGCTGGGCTACATCCACATGTGCCAGATGTATCTGCCCGCCATGGAAGCGCGCGGCGCGGGGTCGATCGTCAACATCATCGGCATGGCGGGACGTGCGCATAAATGGGGCTACATCGCGGGCTCGGCGGGGAATGCGGCGCTGATCGCATTCACCGAGGCGCTGGGCGGCGCGGCGCAGGACAAGGGCGTGCAGGTCGTCGGCATCAACCCGGCCGTGACCAAGACGGATCGGATGCTCACCCAGGCCAAGGTGAACGCGAAGCTGAAGTTCGGCGATGAGAACCGCTGGGCCGACACGCTGACCAACCTGCCCTTCGGCCGCCCGATCGAGGCCGCCGAGATCGCGGACCTGGCCGTGTATCTCGCGAGCGACCGCGGTCACTACATCGCCGGCACGGTCGTCGACGTGGATGGCGGCGGGCGGCTGCGCTAGGCCGCCGCGGCGCTGTCCTTCAGCGCGTCGTAGAGCGCCCGGAGCCGCGCGGTGAGCGGGCCGGGCAGCGCAGCCGGCAGCACCCGGCCGTCGATGGCGCGCACGGGCGTCAGGCCGCCGAAGGTGCCGGTCACGAAGGCTTCCTCGGCGCCGTAGACCTCGCGCAGCGAGAAGTTGGCGAGCCGGACGGGGATGCCGTTGTCGCGGCAGAGCGCGATGACATGCGCGCGCGTCACGCCGTTGAAGCAGTAGTCGCCCGTGGACGTGCAGACCTCTCCGTCGCGGACAAAGAAAAAATTCGTGGCGTTGCAGGAGGAGACGAAGCCGTGCGGGTCGAGCATCAGCGCCTCGTCCGCCCCGGCCTTGATCGCCTGGATCAGCGCGGTGATGAGGTTGAGCCGGCTGTGCGAGTTCAGCCGCATGTCGAACATGTCGGCGGGCGAGCAGCGGATGGAACTGGTGAAGAGGGTCAGCCCCTGCGTCACGATGGCCGGGCTCGGCATCTTCCATTCGGCGACGATGACGATGGTCGCGGGGCCGATGGCGTGGCGCGGGTCCTGGTTCGGCGCCTTCTTGAGCCCGCGCGTGACCATGAGGCGGATATGGACGCCGTCCTCCATGCCATTGGCGCGGAGCGTCGCGTGCAGCGCGGCGGTGAGCTCCGCGCGCGTCAGGCCGATGTCGAGGTCGATGGCGCGGGCGCCGTCGTAGAGACGATCAAAGTGCGTCTCCAGGAAGACGACCTTTCCGCGATGCAGGCGCAGCCCTTCCCACACGCCGTCGCCCAACACGAAGCCGGAATCGAAAACAGAAACCTTGGCCTCATCGCGCGGCACCAGCGCGCCATTGAGAAAAATCTTCACCGTCGCGTTGCGCGGGTCGGCGGCGAAGTCCTGGCTGCCCTTCATGGCGTCTTCCCTGTCGGCGTCACGCGAAGCGCGCGACGCGGAACGGCGTGGTGTCGAGGTTGCTCGGCGTCTTCTCGATGATATCCGCGACCAGGCGGCCCGTCGTGGCGCCCCAGGAGAGTCCCATATGGCCGTGGCCGAAGGCGTAGGTCACGTTCTTCATCTGCGATGCCCGGTCGATGACCGGCAGGCTGTCCGGCAGGCCGGGGCGATGGCCCATCCAGAGCTTGGCCTCGCTGGTATTCAGCCCCGGCAGCAGGATGCGCGCGGTCTCGATCAGCCGCCGCGCGCGTTCCCAATTGGGCGGTGCGTCCACGCTGGCGAGTTCCACCGTGCCGGCGAGGCGCAGCCGGTCGCCCATGGGCAGCAGCGCGAAGCCACGCTCGACATGGGACATGGGGTGGTGGGGCAACACGCCCGGGTTCGACAGCACGGCGTGATAGCCGCGCTCGCTTTCCAGCGGCAGCCTGTCGCCCAGCAGCTTCGTCAGGCGATGCGACCAGGCGCCGGCGGCGATCACCACCTCGCTCGCCGCGATGCTGCGGCCATCGGCGAGCGTCACGGCGACGACCCTGTCGCCTTCGCGCCGGAAGCCCGTGACGCTGCCATGCTCGACCGTGCCACCGCCGGCACGCAGGGCCTTGTCGAAAGCCTGCATCAGCCTGAGCGGCTCGATGACCGAGGTCCGGTCGGGCGAGGCGATGGCGAACTGGATGCTGTCGCCGATGGTGGGTTCGATCGCCGTCAGCGCGGCGCGGTCCAGCTCCTCGTAGCGCAGGCCGGACTTGACGCGGAGCTGCCAGCGCCAGCCCTCGGCCTCGAAATCCGCGCGCGAGGGGTAGAGGCGCAGATGCGGCCCCGGCTGCACCAGCCCCTCTGCGTCCGCCAGTTCCAGCAGCGGATGGTAGTCCAGATGGATGCGGTCGCAGAGCGTCGCCTGGGCGGCGGAAATCTTCTCGACGATCTCCATTCGCCCCGCGCGGAGCAGGCGGATCAGCCAGGGCGTCAATCGCGGCAGGTAGCCCCAGCGGATGGCGAGCGGCCCCAGCGGATCGCGCAGGTATTTCGGTACCTTCCACAGCGTATCGGGGCCGGAAAGCGGCACGACCTCGCCCACCGCGAACTGCCCGGCATTGCCGAAGGAGGCCGCGCGTTCCGGATCGCCGGGATCGACCAGCGTCACGGCATGGCCGCGGCGCTGCAGCTGCAGCGCGGAGCAGAGGCCGATGAAGCCGCCGCCGACGATGACGACGGGGTCCATCAGTCCTTGCCCGCCTCGTGCGGCAGGCTGAACAGCGTGTGGCTGCGCAGGAACTCCCGCGTGCGTTCCATCCTGGGGTTCAGCAGGACCTCCTGCGGCGGCCCTTCCTCATGCACCTGGCCACCTTCCAGGAACACCACGCGGTCCGCGACATTGTAGGCAAAGCCGAGCTCATGGGTGACGACGACCATGGTCATGCCGTCCTCGCTCAGCTTGCGCATGGTCAGCAGCACCTCGCCCACCAGCTCGGGGTCGAGCGCCGAAGTCGCCTCGTCGAACAGCATCATCGACGGTTCCATGGCGAGCGCGCGGGCGATCGCGACGCGTTGCTGCTGCCCGCCCGAGAGCCGCGCGGGATATTCCTTCGCCTTCTCCAGGATCCCGACGCGCGCGAGGTTCGCTTCGGCCAGCTGTCGTGCTTCGGCTTCCGATTTTCCGCGCAGCTTCATCGGGCCGATCATGACGTTGCGCTCGACCGTCATGTGCGGGAACAGGTTGAACTGCTGGAAGACCATGCCGAGCCGCGTGCGCAGCGCGTTCAGCTCGCGCGCCGAATAGGCCATGACCCCTGGCTTGCGCGTCTCCCGTCCCACCAGCCGGCCTTCTATCGTGATCCGTCCCTCGTCCGGCACTTCAAGGAAATTCAGGCAACGCAAGAACGTGCTCTTGCCCGATCCGCTGGCGCCGATGACGACGATGGTCTCGCCCTTGCGGACCGAGAGGTCGATGCCGCGCAGGACGTGCAGACGTCCAAAATGCTTGTGCAGGTTTTCGACGCGCAGCACCTCATCCATGCCGGTGCAGCCTCCTTTCCAGCAGGATCGAGAGCGCGCTGAGGATCGCGAGCAGCACGATGAAGAAGACGCCGACCGCCGTATAGGTCTCGATCGGGCGGAATTCCTGGTCGCTCAGCACTTTCGCGGAATAGAGAACCTCGCCATAGGCGATGGTGGAGGCGACGGTCGTCGTCTTGATGATCTCCATGACCTGGCTGGTGAGCGGCGGCACGACGTTGCGCACCGCCTGGGGCAGCACGACCTCGCGCATGATGCCGAGATAGCCGAAGCCGATGGCGCGCGCGGCTTCCCACTGGCCCTTCTCGATCGACTGGATGCCGCTGCGGAAGATTTCTGTCAGATACGCTCCGGCATAGAGCGAGACGGCGACGGACGAGGCCGCGTAGGCGTTGGGCTGCATGCCCGTCATGATCGGCAGCGCGAAATAGAACCAGAAGATCTGCACCAGCACGGGGATGTTGCGGAAGAACTCCACGTAGCAGGTTCCGATCACGCGCAGCACGGCATGGCGCGACAGGCGCGCGGTTGCGAAGACGAGCCCCAGGATCATGCCGGCGATCACGCAGGTGACGGCCAGCTTCAGCGTCCCCAGCAGCCCCTGGATGATGAAATGCTGCTGGCCCGCAAGGAAGGAAAAATCCCATTCGTGGTCCATGGCGCTACTCCGGCACCGCGAAGCGGCGCTCGGCCAGGCGGACCAGCCGGCTTGCCGTGAAGATCACCGTGAAGAAGAACAGCGCCACGACCGTGAAGGTCTCGATCGGACGGAAGGTCTCCGAGGAGGTGCGCTGCGCCATCTGCACGACCTCGCCATAGGAGATGACGGCGGCGAGCGAGGTCGTCTTGAAGAGCTCGGCGACCCTCGTGAAGAAGACGGGGATCATGCGGCGGATCGCCTGCGGCAGGATGATCCAGCGCAGCGTGGGCCCAAGCCCCATGCCGAGCGCCTTGGCCGCCTGCCACTGCCCGGGCTTGATGGATTGGATGCCGCCGCGGAACACCTCGCTCATATAGGCGCTGGCCTGCAGGCCGAGCGCGAGGGAGGCGGCGGCGAAATTGCCGAAATCAATGCCGGCCAGCAGCGGGAAGGCGAAGAAGAACCAGTAGATCAGCACGATGGAAGGCGAGGTGCGGAACAGGTCGGTGAACAGCACCGCGATCCAGGAGATCACGGGCAGCCGCGACAGGCGCAGCAGCGCGACCAGCAGGCCGAGCGGGATGGCGATCGAGAGCGCCATCCCGGCCAGGCGAAAGGTCCCGGCGGCGCCTTCCAGCAGCAATTCCCTGTGCCGGAAGACGGCGCCGAAGTCCCACTGATACTCCATCGCGGAGCGGCGCCGGCCTTACCAGGCCTCCCGCTGGATCGCGGTGGCGCGCCCGGCTTCGAGGCCGCGGAACGCCATGAACTCGTCGTAGTATCCCTGCGTGATCCCGCCATTGTAGTAGTAGGCGACGCAGGTGGAGAGGTAGTTCGCCCAGCGCGTGTCGTTCTCCTTCCGCACGCCGGCGCCGGCGGGCACGGCGACGATGGGGCGCGGCATCAGCGTCTTGCCGGTGCGCAGGCGCGCGATGGCGAGGTCCGATCCCGGCGCGGTCATGAAGGCCGCGCGGATGCGGTTCGCCTGCCAGGCCGCGAGCAGCTCGCCCGTCGTCTGGAAGCGCTGGATGCTCGCGCGCGGGGCAAGGCGCGTCAGCGTCTGGTCCGTGGACGTGCCGAGCACCACGCCCACCTGGTGCTGCGGGTCGTTGATCTGCGTCCAGGTCGTCGGCGCGAAGTCATTCTTGGCCAGCGCGGCGACGGGATACCAGAGGATCGGGTTGGGCACGAAATCGATCGCGAGCGCGCGTTCCGGCGTCGGGTCCAGGATGAACATGGTGTCGATCTGGTTCGACTGCAGCGCGGCGACAGCCGTGCCCCAGGTGACTTCCACCATCTGCAACTCGACGTTCATCGCCCGCGCGATGGCCTCGCCGAGCCGCGGGCCGATGCCGCGCCAGACCACGTCGCCCACGCGCACGCCGCCCGGCGCGGTGCTGTTCGACGTGTCCTTGAAATACCAGGGCTCGGTCAGCGCGGCGCCGACGCGCAGCCGCCGCGTGGACATGATCTGGTCCCAGCTGTTCGTGGGCGCCTGGGCGCGCGCGATGCGGGGCGCGAAGAGCGCGGCGCCGGCGGCCGTGATGGCCGGCAGGATGCGGCGGGTCGTGATCGGGTCCATGCGTCGAGCCTCCTGTTGTGGCGGCGGCCCTCGGGCACGCCGTGATGGGTCCGCGGCCGCTCCCAGCAGCCGATGTCAAACCTTGCCGGGCCGCTTGTCCCACCCGGACATCCGCGCGGGCATCGTCCCTTGTCCGGCAGGTTAGACATAACCGCGCAGCGCCGCCTATCCCCCTCGTGCACGGAACGAGTGATCGCGTCGTGCGGCATGGGAGCATGCCGGACGGCGATGGGCTGCATCGTCGAAAGCCCCTTCCGCTGAGGCGCCGCGTGCGGAAGAGTGGTGTCCGCACACGGAGAACGGAGACCGCGGTCATGGCCGAGAAGCCAGCCTTCGCCTGGATGGACGGCAAGGTCGTCCCCTATGCCAATGCGACGATGCATGTGGCGAGCGACGCGGTGCTCCGCGGCGCCAATGTCTTCGAGGGCGAGCGCGCCTATTGGAGCGAGGAGGATGGCGAGCTCTACATGTTCCGCCATGCCGAGCACCTGGAACGGCTGCGCAATTCGTCCCGCGTCATGCGCATGTCGATCCCCTTCTCCGACGAGGAGATCACCCAGGGCTGCATCGACCTGCTGCGCGCCAATGGCTGGAAGGACAGCGTGCATTTCCGCCCCGTCGTCTATTTTGGCGAGGGCGATGGCGCCGGCCATCTCTTCAAGCCCGAGGACATCCGCACGGGAGTCTTCATCCTGGCCTACAACCGGCCGAGCAAGCCCACGATGTTCACGGGCATCCGCAGCTGCGTCAGCACCTGGCGGCGCAATCCCGATGCCGCCGCGCCGTCGCGCATCAAGTCGGCGGCCAACTACCACAATGCGCGGCTCGCGCAGGTGGAAGCGACGATGAACGGCTTCGGCACCCCCGTCATGATGAACATGGCCGGCAAGGTCGCGGAAAGCCCGGGCTCCTGCTTCATGATGGTGAGGAAGGGCGTGGTCTATACGCCGCCGGTGACGGCCGACATCCTGGAGAGCATCACGCGCGAGAGCCTGATCCAGCTCATGCGCGACGAGATGAAGCTGACGGTCGTCGAGCGCGACATCGACCGCAGCGAGCTCTACATCGCCGACGAGGCGCTGTTCTGCGGCAGCGGCCAGGAAGTGCAGCCGATCAACTCGATCGACCACTACGATGTGGGCGAGGGCAAGCCGGGACCCATCACGCGGGCTCTGCAGACGCTCTATTTCGATGTCGCCAAGGGCAAGCATGCGAAGTACCGCCATTGGCTCACGCCCGTGTACGGCAACGCGCGCGCGGCCGCCGCGGAATAGGGGGCGGTGGTGATCCTGACCGAAGCCGCGCTCAAGGCGCTGATCGCGAAAGCCTTCATCCGCCACGGCATGAGCGAGGCGAATGCCGGGCTCGTGGCGGGTGTCGTTGCCGCCGCCGAGCGCGACGGTGCGGCGAGCCACGGGCTGCTGCGCATGGATGGCTATATCGGTACGCTGAAGAGCGGCTGGGTGGACGGCAAGGCGGCGCCCGTCATCACGCAGCCCGCGCCCGCCGTGCTCGCGGTGGATGCGAGGAACGGCTTCGCGCAGGTGGCGACGAATGCGGTGCGGGACCGTGCCATTGCGCTCGCACGGCAGCAGGGCGTCGCGACGGTCTGCGTCTCGGACTCCCATCACTTCGCGGCGCTGTGGCCGGATGTGGAACCCTATGCGGCCGAGGGGCTGGTCGCGCTCAGCGTGGTGAATGCGCGCAGCCGCATCGTGGTCTGGGGCGGCAGGAAGAAGGTGCTGGGCACCAACCCCATCGCCTTCGCCGTGCCGCGCGCGGACGGCCCGCCGCTGGTCTGGGACATGGCGACCAGCCAGCGCGCGCAGGGCGAGGTGCTGAAGGCGCGCGTGCAGGGCCACCCGGTGCCGGAGGGTGTCGGCATCGACGCCGCAGGCAATTCGACGACCGATCCCGCGGCGATCCTGGATGGCGGCGCGCTGCTGCCCTTCGGTGGCGCCAAGGGTGCCAACATCGCCTTCATGGTGGAGGTGCTGGCGGCCGGGCTCACCGGCGGGCGCTTCGGCTTCAACGATGACTCGCCGAAGTTTCCGGGCGCGCAGACCACGCGCGCCGGGCAGTTTCTTCTCGTCATCGACCCCGTGCGCAGCGGCGGCGACGGCTTCGCCGCACGCATGGCGGCGCTGATCGGCACGCTGCGCGAGGCGGGCGCGCAGCGCCTGCCGGCGGATGAGCGCTACCATCGCCGCGCCCATGCGGCCGAGCACGGCATCACCATCCCCGACGCGGCGCATGAGAAGCTGCTGGGACTGGCGGCCTGACGCATCAGCCGGCGCTGCCGAGTTCCATGCGGTCGCGCAGCCGGTACCAGCCCATCAGCGCGCCGACAAGCGGCGCGGCCATGGGGCGGATGGCCATGGGCTTCAGCGGCGTGACGGGCATGAAGGTGTCTGCCCGCTCTCCGTCCAGGATGCGGCGGGCGATGTCGCGGCCCAGCAGCGTCGCGAAGGCGATGCCGCGGCCGGACAGGCCGATCACGCCCCAGGCGCCGTCGGCGAGGTGGTGCAGGTGCGGATACTGGTCGGCGGACATGTCCACCCAGCCGGTCCAGGCTTCCTCGAACACGATCTCGCCGAGCTGGGGGAACAGGCTGCGCGCGCGGTTGGCCGCCTTCTCGCGGTAGGTCGCGCCGCGCGCGGCGAAGCCATCGCCATCCACGCTGAGATGAAGCCGGCCATCGGGGAGCATGCGTGTGCCGGAATAGAGGCGGCGCGTGTCGGTGACCGACTGCCCTTCCGGCAGGATCGTCGCCCCTATATTTTGTGACAACGGCGCGGTGACGAGCTGGTGCGCACGGATCGGCACGATGGAGTGCCGCATCCCCGGCCAGAGATCGTCGGCATAGGCGCCGGGGCCGACGACGATGCTGCGCGCGACGACCGAACCGGCACCCGTGCGCAGCCGCCAGCCACCGCCCTCGCGCGCCACGGACAGCACGCGGCTGTCGGCATGCAGGCGCGCGCCCGCACGCAGCGCGGCGGCGGCGAGGCCATAGGCATAGGCGAGCGGGACGATATGCCCGCCGCGCCGGTCGAGCAGCGCGGTCTGATAGCGCGTGCTGCCGATCAGCGCCGATGTGCGCGGGGCATCAAGCATCTCCACCGGCGCGCCGCGCGCCTGCCAGAAGGCGGCGCGCCTCTGTAGCGAAGTCTCACCGGTTGGGTTGTGCGCGGCGAAGAGCAGGCCGCTGCGCTGCGCGCCGCAGTCGATGCGGTGGCGGTCAATGAGGTCCCACACCAGCGAGGGGCCCGTGCCGACCGCTTCGATCAGCCGCGTCCCGACGCTCGCGCCGAAATGATGCAGCAGATGCGGCTCGCCATGCTTGGCGTAGGGCACCACCTGGCCGAAGGCGCGCCCCGTACCGCCGGAAGCGATGCCGCGCGCTTCGAGCAGCACGACGGAGACACCGCGTTCGGCCAGGTGCAGTGCGGCGCTGAGGCCGCAGAATCCCCCGCCGACGATGGCAACGTCTGCTGTCGCGTCGCTGCCCAGGGGCGGAGCATCCGGGCGCGGTGGCG
>JAYRQX010000298.1:0-3833 GCA_041910415.1 Acetobacteraceae bacterium
ATGTCGGGCGCTTGACGGCGGATGCGCCACGGTGGGACGCTTCCCTCTGACGAAGCGCGGAGGCGATGATGTCATCGGTGATCGGCGGCAACCGCGCGGAATGGCAGGAAGCGCGGGTCGACATGGCAGCGGTGTTGCGCTGGGCGGCGCGGCTCGGGCTGCATGAGGGCGTCTGCAACCACTTCTCGATGATGCTGGCGCCCGACCGCTTCCTCATCAACCCGCATCGCATGCATTGGGCGAAGGCGCGTGCCTCGCGCCTGCTGGTGATCGATGAGAAGGGCGCGGTGGTCGAGGGCGAGGGCAAGCCCGCCAGCACCGGGCCCAACATCCACGTGCCGATGCATCGCAACACCGGGCACAAGGTCGTGCTGCATACGCATATGCCCTATGCGACGGCCATCGCCTGCCTGAAGGGCGGGCGGCTGCTGATGCTGCATCAGAATGCCGGGCGCTTCCACGGCCTCTGCGGCTATGACGAGGACTTCAACGGCTTCGCCGAGGCGATGGACGAAGGCACGCGCATGTCGCGCATGGCAATGGGCAAGCGCGTGCTGTTCCTGGGCAACCATGGCGTTGTCGTCTGCGGCGAGACGATCGCGGACGCCTTCGACGATCTCTACTACCTCGAGCGTGCCTGCGAGGTGCAGGTCCTCGCGATGTCCACCGGCCAGCCGCTGATGCTGATTCCCGAGGAGAAGTGCCCGCGCCTGCGCGATTTTCCCACGCGGCGCGAGAACGCGCAGTTCTTCCTCGCCGCAATCAAGGAAATCCTGGACGAGGAAGAGCCCGACTACGCGGCCTGAGTTCCACGCGCCACAGGATGTCACTCCCGATGCGCCGCATGCACCTGCTGGCCTATCTGAAGACAGGGCCATCCGCGAATCATCTCGGCGCCTGGCGGCATCCGCAGTCGCGCCTGGACGACATCTTCTCGCCGGAGCGCTACGAACACATCGCCCGCGTGCTGGAGGATGCGCGCTTCGACGGCTGCTTCTTCGCCGATCTGCTCGCGCTGCCCGATTTCTACCGCGGCGGGTTCGATCTCTATCTCCGGCGCGGCGGGCAGATCAGCTTCCTCGATCCCATGACCGTGCTGCCGCTGATGGCGCGGGTGACGAAGCATCTGGGCCTGGGCGCGACGCTGTCCACCACCTTCTTCCCCGCCTATCACCTGGCCCGGATGCTCGGCTCGCTGGATAAGCTCAGCGGCGGCCGTGCGGCGTGGAACATCGTGACCTCCGCGACCGACACGGAAGCAAGGAACTTCGGCGCAGAAAAAATCCCGCCGCGGGAGGAGCGCTACGATCGCGCCGATGAGGTGCTGGAAGCCTGTTGCGCGCTTTGGAGTTGCTGGGAGCAGGACGCCTTCGTGCTCGACAAGGAGGCCGGCGTCTTCGCCGACCCGTCGAAGGTGCGGCACGCCGACTACAAGGGACGCTGGATTGCCACGCGCGGCCCGCTCTCCATCCCGCCGAGCCCGCAGGGGCGGCCGGTGCTGATGCAGGCCGGCGCATCCGACCGCGGGCGGGAATTTGCTGCGCGCTGGGCGGAGATGGTGTTCTGCACGCCGCTCGCACTGCCCGATGCGCTGGCCTTGTCGTCCGACATCCGCGACCGCATGGCGCGCTACGGCCGTGCGCCGGAGGAATGCGCGATCCTGCCCTCCATCACCGTCGTGGTGGGCGAGACGGATTCGATCGCGCGCGAGAAGGCCGAGATGATCGACAGCCTCGCCGATCCCGAACTCGCGCTCGCCTACAACTCCTCGCTCCTCGCCGTGGACCTCAGCGCGCACCGGACCGAGACGGATGTGGCGAAGGCGCAGGGGACGCAGGGGATCGAAGGATCGGCCGATCGCATCCGCCAGGTGATGAAGGCCGAGGGCGTGGATTTTGCTCGTGCCGCCGCGAAGCCGCGCCAGGCGATCGTCGGGACGGCGAAGAGCATCGCGGATTATCTGGAAGAATGGTTCCGCTCCGGCGCCTGCGACGGCTTCGTGCTGTGGCCGACCGTCTTCCCCGGCATGTTCGAGGAATTCTGCCGCGGCGTGGTGCCCGAGTTGCAGCGCCGTGGCCTGTTCCGCACCGAATACGCCGGCACGACGCTGCGCGAGAACCTGCGCCAGGCCTAGGCGCGAATCCGCCGCATCCGCTCGGCCGCCAGCAGCAGCACGGTCACGAAGGCGAAGACGACGACCGAGACAGCGGCGAGCGTCGGGTTCAGTTGCAGGATCATGTCGTCCCACATCTGCTTCGGCAGTGTCGTCGTCACGCCCCCGCTGACGAACAGCGCGACCGTCAGGTCGTCGAAGGAGGTGATGAAGGCGAACAGGAAGGCCGCGACCAGCCCGCCCTGCAGCAGCGGGATGGTGATGCGCGTCAGGATGCGCAGCCGCGTGGCCCCCAGCGTCGCAGCGGCCTGGTCCAACCGCCAGTCATAGCCCTTCAGCACCGCGGCCACGGTGACGAAGGTGAAGGGCAGCGCGAGCACCGTGTGCCCGAGCACCAGGCCGAGATCGGTCGCCACCAGCCCGAGCTGCGCGAACAGGTAGAACAGGCCGAGCGCCACGACGATGCGCGGCACGATCATGGGCGCCAGGAACATCGCGAACATCGCGCCGCGCCAGCGGCTTTTCGACCGCGCGAGGGCCAGCGCGGCGAAGCCGCCGAGCAGCGTGGCCAGCAGGGCGCAACCCAGCGCCACGCCGAAGGAGCGGATGGTCGCGCCCGTCCACAGCGGCGAGCTGAAATAGGTCTCGAACCAGCGCAGGCTGTAGGAGGGCGGCGGGAAGCTCAGGAAGGTGGAATCCGTGAAGCCCATCGGCACGACCACCAGCGTCGGCGCGCCGAGGAAGAGCAGCACCAGCGCCGCATGCGCCGGCAGCAGCCAGCCCAATGCACGCCTCCCCACGATGCACGCGGCGCCGTTGCCGATCGCGACATGCACCGCCGCGATCGCCGTCAGCATGCGGATGCCGATGGCACGCAGCCGGTCCGGCGCGCCGGACGCCGCGGCCCGCGCCTCGCCCGAGACGGTGGACATGCCGAAGACGCGGTCATAGATCCAGCAGGTCACCAGCGCGGCGACGAGCATCATCACGGCCAGCGCGCCGGCGAAGCCCCAGTTCATCATCTCCTGCACCTGGCTGATGACGAGTTGCGCCAGCATCGTGTCCCTTGGTCCGCCGAGCAGCGCGGGGATGATGAAGAAGCCGAGCGAGGTGATGAACACCAGCAGCCCTGCCGCCGCGACGCCCGGCAGGGAGAGATGAAAATGGACTCGCCAGAAGATCTGCCCCGGCGGCGCGCCGAGCGTCGCGGCCGCGCGCGGCAACTGCGCCTCGATCTCCGTCATGACGGGCAGCATGGTCAGCACCGCCAGCGGCAGCATGGCGTGGATCATGCCGATCATCACGCCGATGCGGCCGTGCAGGATGTCCACGGGCGCGTCGATGACCCCCGCGCCGACGAGCAGCCGGTTCATCACCCCGCCCTGGTCCAGCGTGATCATCCACGCGAAGGTCTTGACCAGGTAACTCGTCCAGAAGGGGATCATGACCAGCATGACCATCCAGCCGCGCCGACGTGGCGCGAGGCGCGCAAGCCAATGCGCCAGCGGATAGCCCAGGATCAGCGCCCCAAGCGTCGTCTGCAGCGCGATGGTGAAGGTGATGCCGAGGACGCGCACATAGACCTCGGCGGTCAGCGCGCGTTCGAAATGCTGCAGCGTCCATTCGCCCGTGCCTTCGATCTGCACGCTGAGCGCGAGCAGCCGCAGCACCGGATAGAGGAAGAACACGGCCAGAAAGACCAGCCCCGGCGCCGCATAGA
>JAYRQX010000299.1:0-11390 GCA_041910415.1 Acetobacteraceae bacterium
ATCCGCGCCGGACGGCTGCGCGCCCTGGCGACCACGGGCGAGCACCGCATCGACCCCGACGTGCCGACGCTGAAGGAAAGCGGCGTGGATGTCGTCACCTCCAACTGGCGTGGTGTCTTCGGTGCGCCCGGCATCAATGCGAATGCTCGGGCAGGGCTCACGACCCTGATCACCGAGATGCATGCCCTGCCCGCCTGGCGTGCCCTGCTGGAACAGCGCGGCTGGGAAGACGCCTTCATGACCGGTGAGGCTTTTGATCGATTCATCGCCCAGGACATCAGGGACACCGAGACGGTGCTGAAGGAAATCGGCCTCGCCTGATCGGCGCGCGCCACCGCGGGTGCTGATGTGCCAGTTCGGCGTGCCGGCCTGGCGGATGCCGCAGGTCGCGCCGAAAAAACAGGTGGACCGGCCGGGGGTAGGGACGCCCCGACCGGTCCGACGACCGGCAGTCACCTGTGGGAAGGCGAGTTCGGTGCCTGCCGGCCGAGCTCAGCCGGCGCGAAGCGGCAGGGCGACGAAGCTGCGGCCCTGGTCCCGTTCGATCTGCAGGGCGATCGAGGGCCTCCCGGCATTGCGAGCCGCAGTCACCGCATCCACCACATCGCTCGGCTGAGCCGTCTCGCGGTCCCCGGCGCGACGGATCACGTCGCCAGGGCGCAGGCCGCGCTCGGCCGCCACGCTGCCGGGCTGCACCTGCGTGATGGAGACGCCACCCTCCCTGCGCGGCGCGAGGCCAAGCCCAAGGGCGGGGCGTGCGGCCTCCGCGGCCGGCTTGCCTCCATCGCGATTGGCCGGGTTGGTCCCGATCTCCACGCGACGCTCCATGGTCTGGCCGTTGCGCAGCAGGGCGACGGTCACCGCGCTGCCCGGGCGCGTCTCGGCGACGCCGGCGGCAAGGTCGCGCGGCGTGCGCACGTCGCGACCCTCGATTCGGGTGATGACGTCACCTGGCTGGAGGCCGGCCTTCGCCGCCGGGCTCTCGGGCTCGACCGCGTTGATCAGGGCACCGCGCGTCTCGCCGGTCTGCATGGCGTCCGCGAGCTCACGGTTCATCGGCTGCAGCGAGACGCCAAGCCAGCCGCGCTCCACGCGGCCATGCTCGCGCAGCTGGGCGACGACTTGCGTCACCATCTTGGATGGCACGGCGAAGCCGATACCGATGTTGCCGCCGGAGGGCGAGTAGATCGCCGTGTTCACGCCGACCACCTCGCCGGCCGTGTTGAACAGCGGGCCGCCGGAGTTGCCGGGGTTGATGGGGGCATCCGTCTGAATGAAGTCGTCATAGGGGCCGGCGCCGATCTGGCGGCCGCGCGCCGAGACGATACCGGCCGTCACGGTGCCGCCGAGACCGAAGGGGTTGCCCATGGCCATGACCCATTCGCCGACGCGGGTGCGGTCGCTGTCGCCGAAGCTGAGCGCCGGCAGGGGCGCGCCTGCCTCGACCTTCAGCACCGCGATGTCGGTCGCGCGGTCCACGCCGACCACGCGGGCCGGCATCTCGCGGCCATCGGCGAGTTCCACGCGGACGTCGGCGTTCTGGCCGACGACGTGGGCGTTGGTCACGATGTAGCCGCTGGCGTCCACGATGAAGCCGGAACCCTGGCCCCCACGGCGCGGGTTCTGCTGCTCCTCACCCTGCTGGCCCGGGCGGCCGAAGCGACGGAAGAACTCCTCCATGCCGCGCGCATCCGGCGCGCCTTCCGGCGCACGGGCCTGGGTCACGCGCTCGGTCGCGATGATGCGGACGACAGAAGGGCCGACGCGGGCGGCCATGTCGGCGAAGTCCGGGCCCGCCGCGCGCGGCAGCGCCACGACCGGCGCTGGCGGCGTCGTCTGCGCCGCGCCTGGGAGCACGGTCAGGGCTGTCGAGCCGAGGGCCAGGGCGAGGGCGCCTGCGGCAACGGCACTGCGACCACGGGTGAGGATACGGGGCATTGGGTGATGGTCTCCCTGCGGAGGTGAAGTCGGTCCCGCGGGTGCGGGCTTCGGATCGCAGAAAGCGCTATTGGCGTTCGTCACGCCCTGTCGCGGACCATACCGTTTCGTATGCTGGGGCCGGAGGCTCGAATTACGTGAAGATTCTGATCGTCGAAGACGATGCCGAAACCGCCGCCTACATCGCCCGCGGGCTGCGGGAGGCCGGGCATGTCGTGGACCACGCGCCGGACGGGCAGGAAGGCCTCTTCCTGGCGACCGGCGGCGGCTACGACGTGATGGTGGTGGACCGCATGCTGCCAAAGCTGGACGGGCTTTCACTTGTGCGCGCGCTGCGCGCGGCGGGCAACGCGACGCCGGCCATCTTCCTGACTGCGCGGGCAGGCCTGGGCGACCGCATCGAAGGGCTGGACGCCGGCGGCGACGACTATCTGACAAAGCCCTTTGCCTTCGCCGAGCTGATGGCGCGCATCAACGCGCTCGCGCGTCGCCCACCGCTGCAGCAGGAGACGACGGTGCTGCGCGTGGGCGAGCTGGAGATGGACCTGCTGAAGCGCACCGTACAGCGTGGCGGCAAGCGGCTGGATCTGCAGCCACGCGAGTTCCGCCTGCTGGAATACCTGATGCGGCGCGAAGGCGAGGTGGTGACGCGCACGATGCTGCTGGAAGGTGTCTGGGATTTCCACTTCGACCCGAAGACGAGTGTCGTCGAGACACACATCAGCCGCCTGCGATCCAAGGTGGACAAGGGCTTTGATGGGGACCTGATCCACACCGTGCGCGGCGCCGGCTATGTGATCCGCGTCGATGCCTGACGCGCGGCGCTTCGCCTTTACCCGCACCACGGCATTCCGGCTGACGCTGTTGCAGTTGCTGCTGATGCTGGCCGGGACGGCGCTGCTCGCTGCGATCGCGTGGTGGGCGACGGTCGGCTACGGCACGCGCCAGGCGGAGCAGGAAGTCGAACGCGGCATGGGCGTCCTTGTGCAGGCGGCCGCGATCTCCGGCCCGCGCGGCGTCGCGCTTTCCATCGATGCGCGGCTGGCGGCCGACCGGGCCGGGAACGAGTACTATCTGCTCGCCGCCCCGAATGGCGAAAGGCTGGCGGGCAATCTGGCCAGTGCGCCCGTCTGGAATGGCTGGCGCCGGCTGCAGGTGCGCCGCGCAGACGGCGACGAGGTCACGGTGCTGGCCTATGCCAGGGGCTTTCCCGGTGGCGGCGTTCTCGTGGTCGGGCGCGACCTCACGGCGGTTCAGGCGCTGGAATCGCAACTGCTGGGCGCGGCGGGCTGGGTGGGCGCGGGGGCGCTGCTGCTTGGTCTGCTGGGCGGTTTGGCGGTCGGGCGTGGTGTTGCGCGGCGCGCGGCGGGCATGGAAGCGGCGCTGGCCGCGGTGCAGGCGGGCGACCTGAACCGGCGACTGCCGCTCGGGATGGGCGGCGATGAGTTCGACCGTCTTTCCGCGCGCATCAACGCGACGCTCGACCGCGTGCAGGTGCTCATGACAGCGCTTCGTCAGGTGACAGACGATATCGCGCACGATCTTCGCACGCCGTTGACCCGACTGCGCCAGAAGCTCGACGAAGCCGGGCGCGTCACTGATGGCGACGCCCGCAATCTCGCCATCGCGGCCGCTGAGCAGGAGGCCGACACCCTCCTCGACATCTTCGCCGCGCTGCTCCGCATCGCGCAGGTGGAAAGCGGAACGCAACGCAAAGGCTTTGCCACGCTCGATCTTTCGGAGATCGTGAATGCGGTCGCCGAGGTCTACGCACCGGCCGCGGAGGAACGCGGGCAAATGCTGGAGGTCAGCGTCACCCCCGGCATCGCGACCGTGGGCGACCGGGCGCTGCTGATACAGCTCTTCGCCAACCTGGTGGAGAACGCGGTCCGGCACGGGCGTGGGGGCGGCCGCATCGCCGTTGCGCTGCGGGCGATCCCCGGCGGTGGCGCGCAAGCAACCGTCAGCGACGATGGCAGTGGGATTCCGAAAGCCGAGCGGGAGCGTGTCTTCCGCCGCTTCCACAGATTGGACGCTGCCCGCTCGACGCCGGGCAGCGGGCTTGGTCTGTCGCTGGTACGCGCGGTCGCAGACCTGCACGGCCTGACCGTCGCGCTCGAAGACGCCACGCCGGGCCTCAGGGTGCGCGTGACGGTGCCGCCGGCTGCCCAGGCGAAGGGGTGAGAGCACGGAGCGTGTCGAGGAGCGCGCTTCTCGGCAATCTGCAACGCACGCTGTCGAACGGAACCATATGCCAGCCGTCGCAGGCGGCTGCGGGGCCCGAATGATCCAGTATTCGGGCTCGGCGCTCTAATAAGTGATCTGCTGGGCGGCGGCCGCATAGCCGATGCGGCGATCCGGGAGCATGGGATGCCGGCCCGCCACACGCTCCAGCAGCATGCGGGCGTCATCGTGACAATCGCCGGCCATGGAAGCCGCGAGAAAGAGTTGTTCGAGCACGTCCTGCTGCGCGTGGCTGCCGCCCATGCGGTGCATGAGGCCGAGCGCCGGCCGCATGACCGCGACGGCCTGCGCGTGGTCCCCGCGGGCGTGCGCCAGTACGGCCTCGCATACCGGGATTGCAGAGTCGCGCACGATCGGCATCACGGTGCCGTCCTGTGTCGCGCAGAATTCACGCATTCCATCCAGCATCCGCGCCGCCGTCTGAAACCGCCCCGTGGCGGCCAGCGCCATCATCCAGTGGGGCAGGGTGAAGGCAGACAGGCAATCGCCGATCCGCGCCTCGGCCTTGTCCGCCAGCTCCGTCCAGCGATCGGCGACATCCACGCCATGACGTTGCAGCCGGAACAGCATGGACGCGGCATTCTGCACGTCGATGTAGAGGTCGGGCATGGCCTGGGTCAACGGGCTTTCCAGGTTGCGGAAGCTGTTGTCGTAGAGCGCCAGGACCTGGTCGAATTCACGACGCTCCAGATGATACATGGCCCGGTGCCACCAGAGGTGGTGCAGCAGATTGCTGCCGCCATTCCAATGCGGCTCGAGGCCATTCAGCCACGCAATGCCTTCCCCACGACGGCCCTGCATTTCCATGACGTGGGCCACCGCGTGCGCGGCCCAGAGATCACCGGGATCCATGGCGATCGCCGCGCGCCCCGCTTCCTCCGCGACCGTGTAATGGCCGGCCTCCTCATGCGCAAAGCAGCGACAGGCCAGAATGGTGTCGAAACCCGGAATGCTCCTCGACCATGCGGGAAACACGCTTTCGACGGCGCGCAGCATTTCCCCCGGACGTCCGAGCCAGAAGGCGTTGAAATGGTGCAGGCGGAAGGCCAGGAGGTCGTGCGGGTGATCGGCCACGATGCCGGCCCAGACCGAAAGCGCGGCGTCGAGATCGCCTTCGATCCAATGCCCCAGCGCAGCGATGTGGCGGACCTCGCGCTCTGTCGCATATCGCGCATGACGCTCTGCGTCGGCGAGGGCTTCGCGTGCGCGCGGCAGCATCGCCGCGCTGTACGACAGCATGGCGAAGCTGCCTTTCAACACATGGGCAAGCGGCATCGTGCTGTCGGCCTGGAACAGCGCAGCCAATCGCTGCGCGCCATCCATGCGGTACTTCAGGTAGCCGACCATCGCATGATCGAAGGCACGTGCAGCGGCATCGGACGCTGCCGTCATGCTCTGGCCTTGTGCATCCTGGGGCATGTCGCCTGTCCTCCGCTGCGCCTGGCCGGCGCGGTCAGATCTGGGTGCCGGTTGATCCGAATCCACCTTCGCCGCGCGTCGTCTCCGGCAGCGCCGCAACTTCCTGCCAGGTTGCACGCGTCACTGGCGCCAGCACGCCCTGAGCGATCCGCATGCCGCGCTCAATGACGAACGTCTCGGTACCGGCGTTCATCAGGATGACGCCGAGCTCCCCGCGGTAATCCTCGTCAATCGTCCCCGGCGTATTGGGCAGGGTGATTCCGCTCTTCAACGCAAGCCCCGAACGCGGGCGGACCTGGAGCTCGTAGCCCTGCGGCACCGCGAGGCGCAGCCCGGTCGGGACCAGCGTGCGGCCGCCAGGGGGAATCGAGACCGGCGTCGTCACGGCGGCCATCAGGTCCATACCCGCCGCACCATCGGTCGCGTAGCTGGGCAAGGGCAGGTCTGCGGCGTGGGGCAGGCGCACCACCTGGATCACCGGCGCGCTCATGCGAAGTGATCCGCGATCCGTTGCGCGAGTCTTTCGGCGACCTGCTCCTTCGGCATCTCCGGCCAATCCTCCACGCCCCGTTCGGTGATGACATGCACGCGGTTTGCATCGCCGCCCATGACACTGCCTGACACGTCGTTCGCGACGATCCAGTCGCATCCCTTGCGTGCACGCTTGGCGACGGCGTGCTCGACGACCTTTTCCGTCTCCGCGGCGAATCCGACGACAAGACGCGGCCGTAGCGACGGGTGTGCAGAGATGGTGGCGAGGATGTCCGGGTTCAGCGCCATGGTCAGCGTCGGCGCCGGAGCGCCGGCTTCCTTCTTGAGCTTCTGTTCGGCGTGCTGCGCGACGCGCCAATCGGCCACAGCTGCGGCCATGACGGCAATGTCGGCTGGCAGCGCAGCCTCGCAGGCGGCCAGCATGTCGCGCGCGGATTCGACATGCGCGACAGTGACGCCCGACGGATCCGCGACGGCGACAGGTCCCGAGACGAGCGTAACGCGCGCACCAAGCGCGGCGAGGGCAGCCGCGATGGCGTGACCCTGCTTCCCGCTGCTGCGGTTGGCGATGTAGCGAACAGGGTCGATCGGCTCATGCGTCGGGCCGGAGGTGACGATGGCGTGCCGGCCCGACAGTGGCCGGGGTCCCGCGAGAAGCGCCTCGATCGCGTCGAAGATTTCGGCGGCTTCGGCCAGGCGGCCGGGACCGCTTTCGGGTTCGGCCATCGCGCCGACCCCCGGTCCCATCACCCGGATGCCCCGGTCTTCGAGTACTGCCATGTTGCCGCGCGTCGCGGCATGTTCCCACATCGCCGGATTCATGGCCGGCGCAACCAGCACGGGCGCGCGGGTCGCGAGCAACACGGTGGACGCCAGGTCGTCCGCGAGCCCATGCGCCATCTTCGCCAGGAAATCAGCCGAGGCCGGTGCGACGACAACGAGATCGGGCCAGCGCGCGAGCCGGATATGCCCGATTTCGGCCTCCGACGCCCAGAGATCACTATGTACACGGGCACCGGTGATGCCTGCGAGGGCTTCCTTCGTGACGAACCTCTCCCCGCCGGCGGTCAGTATTCCCGTGACCGCAGCACCGGCTTTTCGCAGCAGGCGCACGAGCTCGAGCGACTTGTAGGCCGCGACGCTTCCCGTGATGACCAGCAGGATCTTCTTGTCGTTCAGCATGCGAGCGAGACCCTAGAGCAGATCCCCATCAGGTGGAATCACCTGATCGGATGAAGATGCTTGCAGGAACGACGGGGCACAGTGGCAGTCGTGAGCCAGCGCGGACGGATGCACCTCTGGCGCGGCATCAGCCCTGGAACCAAGCCAGCACCGCGGCCAGGGTCACGACGGAGATCAGGGTCGAGACCAGGACCGTGGCTCCCGACGCCTCCACACCAAGGGTGTAGCGGCGGGCCATGAGGAAGGCATTGGCGCCCGTGGGGAGTGCCGCCGTTGTAACGGCAACCGCGGTTTCCAGGGGTGAGAGGCCAAACAGCCGGCAGAGCATCCAGACCAGCGCGGGCATGACGAACAGCTTCAGCAGGGAAAGCCAGGCAACCTCGCGCCAGGCGCCGGTGGCCACGAAGCCGGCGAGGCTTCCACCGAGGCAGAACAGCGCCGTCGGGGGCGCTGCGGCGCCCAGCAATTCGAGCGTTCTGCGCAGCGGGCCGGGCACGGGCAGCCCCAGCATGTGCCAGACAAAGGCGACGAAGACCGCCACGACGACAGGATTGCGCGCGACGCCCATGACCGTGGCACGGAGCACGCGCACCCAGGACGAAGAGGCATGCAACCCGATCTCGGCCACGACCGTCGCCAGGCCCAGCAGCACCATGGAATGGAGTGCGAGGATCGTGATCAGGACGACCAACCCCGCCTGGCCATAGGCTGCGACGATGAGCGGAATTCCCATCATCACCGTGTTGCCGAAGGCGGCGTTCAGGGCAAAGAGCGACGAGGCGCCGAGGTCCTTGGCCAGCACGCCTCGCGCGACCAGCACGCCGATGCCGAAGATCACCAGTGAGCCCGCGAAGAAGACCAGCGCCGCCGTGCCGCCACCTTGATAAGATGAGGTTCCGGCCGCGAAGAGCAGCGAAGGCGCCGCCAGATTGAAGGTGAAGGCGTTGAGGCCACGGAAGCCGGCTTCATCCACCAGTCGCCGCGACGCCGCGAGCCAGCCAAGCGCGATCACGGCAAAGACCGGCGCGACGACGCCGAGGATCGTCGTCAAGCGTCAGCCCGCGAGGAGCTTCGCGACGAAGCCCGGAAGCGCCTTCTGCCGCTTCCGCTCGGCGCGGGCGGCATGGAGGATGGCGCGAACGGCCGCGACGGTCGCGGCGAAGTCATCATTGACGAGCACGTAGTCGAACTCATCCCAATGCGTCATTTCCTCGCGCGCGATCACCATGCGGCGCGTGATCTCCTCCTCGGAATCCTGGCCCCGGCCGCGGAGCCTGGTCTCAAGCACTTCAAGGCTCGGCGGCAGCAGAAAGATGCCGACGACGTCGTCCGCCATGCGTCGCTTGAGCTGGCGATGACCCTGCCATTCGATGTCGAACATCACGTCGCGGCCGTCCGCAAGCGCGGCCTCCACGGGCGCCCGCGGTGTGCCGTAGGCACGGTTCAGAAAGCGCGCATGTTCGAGGAACTCCTCCGCGGCGACCATCCGGTCGAACTCTGCGGCGGCCTTGAAGAAGTAGTGCACCCCCTCCCGCTCGCCCGGTCTCGGTGCGCGCGTTGTGGCGCTGATGGAGAGCGAGAGCGCCGGTTCGACGTCCAGGACCGCGCGGGAGACGCTGGTCTTGCCGCCGCCTGGTGCCGCCGCCAGGACAAGGCAGACGCCGCGGCGCGCCGAGAGTGCGTCACTCGACATTGGCCGCCTGCTCCCGCAGCCGCTCGATCGCCGCCTTGAGGTCGAGGCCCGTGCGCGTGAGCGCGACCGAGGCCGACTTGCTGCAGAGCGTGTTGGCTTCCCGCACGAATTCTTGCGTCAGGAACTCGAGCCTGCGGCCGATCGACTCGCGACTGGCGAGCAGCGAGCGCGCTTCGGCGATATGGGCGGAGAGCCGGTCAAGCTCTTCCCGCACGTCGGATTTCGCGGCGAGCAAGGCGACCTCAGCGGCCAGTCGGTCCTCCGGCACGCGGCGGTCGCCTTCCAGCAGGGCGGCCAGTTGCTCGAGCAGCCGTGCCTTCTGCTGCGCCGGCTGATCCCCGGCCTCGATCGAGGCGCGGTCGCGGAGAGCGGCGATCTCATCCAGCAACTGGCCGAGAATGGCGGCAAGGCGAGCACCCTCGCCCCGCCGCGACGCGTCGAGCGCCGTCACCGCGTCGCGAAACCCGGCGGCTATCGTCGCGCGCCGCGCTTCCTCGGCGGCTTCATCCGGTTCCGCGCTTTCGTTGCGAAGCGCGCCTGGCAGCGCGAGCAGCGCCTCTGCCCGAACAGGTGGGGCGCCCGGGATACGCGCCGAGATCGCCAACGCGGCGTCGAGCAAATGGGCCAGGGCCGCTTCGTCGGGCACCAGGCGCACCGCGCGCTCCTCGCGCTTGATGGTGAGGTTGGCGCTGACGTTGCCGCGCTTCAGTGTCTTCGTTGCGGCCTCGCGCAGCGCAGCTTCCAGCGCGTCGAGCCCGTTCGGAAGGCGAAAGCGGATTTCCAATCCACGGCCGTTGACGCTGCGCAGTTCCCACACGAAGGAGGAACCATCCGGCAGCATGCCCGCCTGGCGGGCAAAGCCGGTCATGGATGCGATCGGGGAAGGAGCCATGTCCGGTTCTCCCCCGCGCTGACGGAGGATGCAAGCCATGGGCCGGAACCGCTATCCCTGGACCGGCGTGCTGATCACCGGCGCTTCGTCCGGCATCGGTCGCGCCTTGGCGGAAAGCTGCGCCGCGCCGGGCGTGACGCTGCACCTGTCGGGTCGGGACGAGGCGCGGCTCGCCGCAGCCGCCCGGGCTTGCGCGGATCGCGGTGCCTCGGTGGACATGCGTGTGCTCGATGTGCGCGACGCGGACGGGATGGCAGCCTGGATCCGCAATGCGGGCCGGCTGGACCTGGTCATCGCGAACGCCGGCGTCTCGGCCGGGACCGGAGGGGCGGTCGAGCCGGCGGATCAGGCCCGCCGCATCTTCGACATCAACGTCACCGGCGTGCTGAACACCGCGCTGCCCGCGCTGGAGGTCATGGTCGCGCAGGAACGCGGCGCCGGCGGCCTCAGGGGACGGATCGCGGTGATCGCGTCGGTCGCCGCCTTCATCGCCGCCCCCGGTGCGCCGACCTACTGCGCGACCAAAGCGGCCGTCCAGCGCTGGGCGGAAGCGCTTGATGGGACCGAACGCATGCGTGGCGTCCGGCTGCACGCCGTCTGTCCCGGCTACATTCGTACGCCGATGACGGCGCACAACGACTTCCCGATGCCCTTCTTGATGAATGCGGACCAGGCGGCGCGACGAACGCTGGACGGGATCATGCGGGGGCGAACCCGCATCGCCTATCCCTGGCCGACCTATGCCCTGGCCCGCTTTTTCGGGGCCTTGCCGCCCTCCTGGCGGAACGCGCTTTTCACCCGCCTTCCGTCGAAGGGCGCCGGATCGCCGGGACGTTGAGAGGTGACAGGCGGGGAACGCCGCCTATGCTTGCCCGGCAAGGACGGGGAGAAGGCCGACGATGCTGCCGCTCGAGGGGTTGCGTGTGATCGAAGTCGGCCAGGCGCTCGCCGGTCCGCTCGCCGGCGCGATCATGGCCGACATGGGCGCCGATGTGATCAAGGTGGAAAAACCCGATGGTGGCGACGATGCGCGCGCCTGGGGCCCGCCCTTCGGGCCGGACGGCGTGACCTCGCTCTACTTCCACGGCCAGAACCGCAACAAGCGCAGTGTGGCGCTGGACCTCAAGGCGCCCGCCGACATCGAGAAGCTGCATCGCCTGTGCGCGACGGCGGACATCCTGATCCAGAATCTGCGCGCGGGCGTGGTGGATGATCTGGGCATCGGGCCGGACGCCATGGTCGCGCGGCATCCGCGGCTGATCTACTGCTCGATCTGGGCCTTCGGGCGCACCGGCCCCATGCGCATGCGCCCGGGCTTCGATCCCTTGCTTCAGGCTTATGGCGGCATGATGAGCATGACCGGCCGGCCCGAGCATCCGCCGACATTCTGCGGTGCCTCGATCAACGACAAGGCGACGGGGATGTTCTGCGTCATCGGCGCGCTCGGCGCGCTGCGCCGGCGCGACATCACGGGGCGGGGCGGGCTGGTCGATACCTCGCTGTTCGAGACGGCGGTGCATTGGGTGGAAG
>JAYRQX010000300.1:0-9892 GCA_041910415.1 Acetobacteraceae bacterium
ATCCGCGGGCGCCCGTCCGGCCCTTCCGCGGGATGACCGACATCTTCGTGCGGCCCGGCCACCGCTTCCGCGCCGTGGACGTGCTGATGACCAATTTCCACCTGCCGCGCTCGACGCTGTTCATGCTGGCCTGCGCCTTCGCCGGCACGGGGCGCATGCGCGCGGCCTATGCCCATGCGATCGCGAACGACTACCGCTTCTTCTCCTACGGCGACGCGACGCTGCTGTTCCCCGGGAGCGACGCGCCGTGACGCTGCGCTGGACGCAAGCCGCGACCGATGGCGCCGCCCGCGCGGGGCTGCTGCACACCGCCCATGGCGAGGTCCGCACGCCGGTCTTCATGCCCGTCGGCACCGCCGGCACGGTGAAGGCGATGACGGCCGATGCGGTGCGATCCACCGGCGCGCGCCTGGTGCTGGGCAACACCTATCATCTCATGCTGCGGCCGACCGCGGAGCGCATCGCGAAGCTCGGCGGGCTGCACAAATTCATGGACTGGCACGGGCCGATCCTGACGGATTCCGGCGGCTTCCAGGTGATGTCGCTGTCCGAGCTCAGGAAGATGGACGCCGATGGCGTGACCTTCCAGAGCCATATCGACGGCACGAAGCATCGGCTGACGCCCGAACGCAGCATCGAGATCCAGCACCTGCTCGGCGCCGACGTGACCATGGCGTTCGATGAGTGCACGCCCTTCCCGGCGACGCATGACGTGGCCGCTTCCTCGATGCGGCTGTCCATGCGCTGGGCGGCGCGCTGCCGAGCCGCCTTCAAGCCGCGCGAGGGATATGGGCTGTTCGGCATCGTCCAGGGCAGCATTTTTTCCGAGTTGCGCGCGGAGAGCGCGGAGGCGCTGACGCGAGTTGGCTTCGAGGGCTACGCCATCGGCGGCCTTGCCGTCGGCGAGGGGCAGGAGGCGATGTTCGCGACACTCGACGTCTCGCTGCCGATGCTGCCCGCGGACCGGCCGCGCTACCTGATGGGCGTCGGCACGCCGGCGGACCTGGTCGGCGCCGTCAGGCGTGGCGTGGACATGTTCGACTGCGTCATCCCGACGCGGTCGGGGCGCACGGGACGCGCGTACACCCGCGGTGGCGTGCTGAACATCCGCAACGCCCGGCACGCCGAGGATGCGCGGCCACTCGATCCCGAATGCCTGTGCCCGGCCTGCCGCAACCACTCGCGCGCCTATCTGCATCACCTGTTCAAGGCGGGCGAGATGCTGGGGCCGATGCTGCTGACCTGGCACAACATCCAATACTATCAGGACCTGATGTCCGATTTGCGCGAGGGCATCCTGGCCGGGGAATTCGAAGCGGCAGCGGCCGCCGCGGAATCCGGCTGGCGCCAGGCCGAACCTGCCGAGGAGAACGCAGCATGAGCGGCGCGCCCGACCACGATCTCTCCGGCCTGACGCAGCTCGGCCGCCCCACGGCACAACCGGCGAGCCCGGAGCTGGCGGTGCTGGAACGCGTCGCCAATCCGCATGCGGATGTGCGCTACTGCGTCCGCTTCGCGGCGCCGGAGTTCACCTCGCTCTGCCCGCTGACGGGGCAGCCGGATTTCGCGCATCTGGTGATCGATTACGTGCCGGATTCCTGGATCGTGGAGAGCAAGTCGCTGAAGCTGTATCTGGCGTCCTTCCGCAACCACGGGGCCTTCCACGAAAGCTGCACGATCGACATCGGCAAGCGGCTGGTGGCGCTGCTCGCGCCGCACTGGCTGCGGATCGGCGGCTACTGGTATCCGCGCGGCGGCATCCCGATCGACGTGTTCTGGCAGACCGCCGCGCCACCCGATGGCGTGTGGATTCCGGACCAGGGAGTGCAGCCCTACCGTGGGCGCGGCTGAGGCCATCCGCGCTGAGGCGCTGGCCCTCGGCTTCGATGCCGTGGGTTTTGCTCGTGCGCATCTGGGGCCGGAGATTCGCGAGCGGCTGGGCGCTTTCCTTGCCGCCGGCATGCATGGCGAGATGGGGTGGATGGCCGACCGTGCGGGGCAGCGCGCGCATCCTCGGGCGCTGTGGCCCGAAGCCGTGTGCGTCATCGCGCTCGGCGTGAATTACGGCCCTGCGCATGATCCGCTGGATATCCTGGCGCGGCGCGACCGTGGCGCGGTCAGCGTCTATGCGCAGGGGCGCGACTACCATGACCTCGTGAAGAAGCGGCTGAAGGTGCTCGCGCGGTGGATGACGGAGCGCTGGCCGGACAAGCCGCTGAAGGTCTTCGTCGATACCGCGCCGGTCATGGAAAAGCCGCTGGCGCAGCAATCCGGCATCGGCTGGCAGGGCAAGCACACCAACCTCGTCTCGCGCGAATTCGGGTCCTGGCTGTTCCTCGGCGAGATCTATACCAGCCTCGACCTCGCGCCCGACGCAGTGGAGACGGACCATTGCGGCGCCTGCACGCGCTGCCTGGATGTCTGCCCCACCGACGCCTTCCCTGCGCCCTACCGGCTCGATGCGCGGCGCTGCATCTCCTATCTGACCATCGAGCATCGCGGCCCGATCCCCGAGGCGCTGCGCCCACGCATGGGCAACCGCATCTATGGCTGCGACGATTGCCTGGCAGTCTGCCCCTGGAACAAGTTCGCCAGGGCCCATGCCGAGCCCGCCTTCGCGCCGCGCGAAGGGCTCACCGCGCCGAAGCTCGCCGAACTCGCGCGGCTGGACGATGCCGCCTTCCGCACGCTGTTCTCGGGCAGCCCCATCAAGCGCGCCGGACGCAGCCGCTTCGTGCGCAACGTGCTGATCGCGACCGGCAATTCGGGAGAGCCCGCGCTGCGCGCGACCGCGCAGGCGCTGGCCGACGATGCCGACCCCGTGGTCGCCGACGCCGCGCGCTGGGCCGCCGCCAGGCTGGAGACGACGCGATGACATCCGCCCTCGTGCTGTTCAGCGGCGGCCAGGATTCTTCGACCTGCCTCGCCTGGGCGCTGGAGCGGTTCGACCGTGTGGAGACGCTCGGCTTCGACTACGGACAGCGACACCGCGTGGAGCTCGGCTGCCGCGCAGTCTTCCGTGCGGCCCTGGCCGACATCATGCCGCAGCACGCGCACAAGCTGGGCGAGGACCACACCCTGCCCTTGCAGACGCTCGGCGCCATCTCGGACACCGCGCTGACCAGCAACGCGGAGATCGCGATGCGCGCGGATGGCCTGCCCAACACCTTCGTCCCCGGCCGCAACCTGGTCTTCCTGACATTTGCCGCCGCCCTCGCCTATCGGCGCGGCCTGAAGCACATCGTCGCCGGCATGTGCGAGACGGACTACTCGGGCTATCCGGATTGCCGCGACGACACGATCAAGGCCATGCAGGTCGCGCTCAACCTGGGCATGGCGTCCCGCTTCGTGCTGCACACGCCGCTGATGTGGCTCGACAAGGCCGCGACCTGGCGGCTGGCGGAACGGCTCGGCGGCGCGGGCCTGGTCCAGGCCATCGTCGAGCACACCCATTCCTGCTATCGGGGCGACCGATCCCACCGCCACCCCTGGGGCTTCGGCTGCGGCACCTGCCCGGCATGCCAACTGCGCGCCAAGGGCTGGCAGGACTACATCGCGGAGAGACGATGAATACGCGTATCGAGGGCTACCTGTTCCTGATCGGCTTCGGCCTCTGCATTCCCACCGCCAATTGGCTGATCGGGAATGCGGGCACCGTCTGCGTGCCGCACGGCCCCTGCCTGATCCCGGTCGCGCCCGGGCTGATGGCGCCGTCCGGCGTGCTGATGATCGGGCTTGCCCTGGTGCTGCGGGATCTGGTGCAGCGGCGGCTTGGGCTGCGCTTCGCCTTTGCGGCCATCGTGGCGGGCACGGCGCTGTCGGGCTTCCTCGCGCCGGCGGCGTTGGTGGTTGCCTCGGCCGCGGCCTTCTTCGTCAGCGAGAGTGCGGACCTCGCCGTCTATACGCCCCTGCAGAAGCGCGGGCTGGTCGCGGCGGTGGTTGCGTCCTCCCTCGTCGGGCTTGTGGTGGACAGCATCGTCTTCCTCTGGCTCGCCTTTGGCAGCCTGGATTTCCTGGCAGGCCAGGTGGTCGGGAAGGCGTGGATGGTGCTCGCCGCGATCCCCTTCCTGCACTGGCTGCGCCGGCGCGACGCGCGGCTCGGGATCGTCGCGGCGTGATTGCGGGCAAGCGCGTCCTCATCGTCCGCAATTCGGAAACGGCGCCTGAGGGCGCCTTCGGCACCTGGCTCGCCGATCAGGGAGCGGACGTCACCATCGTTTCCGGCGAGGTGCTGCCACAGCGCGAGGCCGCGGCTTTCGCGGCCGATCTGGTCGTGCTGCTCGGCTCCCCGCACGGCGTCTATGACACGCACATCCCCTGGATCGCGGCGCAGCGCGGCATCGTGCGGCGGCTGGCCGACGCCCGCCGCCCGATCCTCGGCATCTGCTTCGGTGCGCAGATGCTGGCCGCGGCGACCGGCGGGGCGGCCATGCCGATCGGCGATGGCCGCGCCTTCCTGGGTGTCTTCGGCAACGAGGAGGCGAGCGCGGAGATCTGGCGCGGCCCCTATGTGCGCTGGCACGGCGACCACTTCACCGCCCCGCCGGGCGCGACCGTCCTCGCGCGCGATGGCGGCACCATCCAGGCATTCAGGCACGCGAACCGCCTCGGCGTGCAGTTCCATCCCGAAGCGACGCCCGAGATCGTCCGCGGCTGGGTCGCGCGCTTCGCCGACCGCGTGGACGGGCCGGCCGTCATCGCCGCGGCGGACCGCCTCGCCACCCCGACCGCGCTCTATGCCGAGATGGTGCGCCAGGTGCTTGCGCCGGGCTGACGGCCATGCCGAGGATGCGGCATGACCGACCGCATCACGGGCGTCACCGTCCACCCGCTCTCCGCGAAGCTGCGCGAGCCCTTCGCCTATTCCCAGGCCTGGTACGCCGAGCGCGGCGCCATGCTGGTCGAGATCACGACCGCCGAGGGCCTGACCGGCTGGGGCGAGGCGTTCGGGCCCGCGCGCATCACGGCCGCGGTCACCGAATGGCTGGCGCCGCTGCTGGTGGGCGAGGATCCGGACGCGACGGAACGCCATTGGCAGCGGCTGTACAACGCATTGCGCGACCATGGCCGCAAGGGCGTGGTGACCGAGGCGATCAGCGCCATCGACACGGCGCTGTGGGACATCCGCGGCAAGCGGCTTGGCCTGCCGGTGCACCGCCTGCTCGGCGGACCCCTGCGGATGGAGGTCGAGGCCTATGCCACCGGCCTCTACCGCCGGCAGCGCAGCGACCACGAGGCGTATCTGCGCGAGGAGGCGGCGGGCTACGCCGAGGCGGGCTTCCGCGCCATGAAGCTCAAGACCGGCTGGGGCATCGCGGAGGATCTCGCGCTGACGCGCGCCATCCGCGACGAGATCGGGCCGCAGATCCGCATGGCGATCGACGCCAACCACGCCTATGACGCCGGCGCCGCCGCCGCCTATCTGCGGGAGGCCGCGCAATATGACCTCATATGGTTCGAGGAACCCGTCACGCCCGAGGATGTCGAGGGCTATGTCGAGCTGCGGCGCATGAACCTCTGCCCCATCGCCGGCGGGGAGGCGGAGTTCACGCGCTGGGGACACCGCAAGCTGATCACGGCGCGCGCCGTCGATGTGCTGCAGCCCGATCTCGCCGCGGCCGGAGGGATCAGCGAGACGAAGAAGATCGCCGATATGGCCGCGGCCTTCGGCGTGCGCACCAACCTCCATGTCTGGGGCACGGGCGTCGCCATGGCCGCGGCGCTGCAGGTGATCGCGGTGCTGCCCGATGTGCCGCCCTCGCTGAACCCGATCCCGCCGCTGCTGGAGATGGACCGCAGCGAGCATCCGCTGCGGGACGCGGTGCTGACCAATCCCATCGCGCACCAACGGGGCGTGGTGCGCGTGCCCGACGGACCGGGCCTCGGCGTCGAGATCGATCGCGCGGCGCTGCGCCACTATCGGATGGCGTGATCAGTCCGCGGTGATGCGGTTCTCCCGGACGACCGCGCCCCAGACCGCGATCTGCCGGTCCAGGAACACGCGCAGCCCGTCCGGGTCGCTCAGGACCAGGCGCGCCTGCTGGTTCTCGGTCATCTGCCGACGCGCACGCTCCTCGGAGAGCGATTCGCGCAGCGCGGCATTCATGCGCGCGACCTGATCCGCCGGCGTTCCATGCGGGGCGAAGACGCCCCACCAGGCCTCGGCCTCCAGCCCCGGAAAGCCGCTCTCCGCCGCGGTCGGCATGTCGGGCAGCGCCGGCAGGCGCACGGGGCCGAACTGCGCGACGTAGCGCAGCGATCCGCCGGTGACATGCGGCGCCACGACGGCGGCCGAGCCGATCATCATGTCCACATGCCCGGCGACCGTGTCGTTCACGGCCAATCCGCCGCTGCGATAGGGCAGATGGGTCATGCGGATATCGGCGCGGTTCTGCAGCAGGATCATCGTGAGATGCCCGATGGTCCCGTTGCCGGTGGAACCGTAGGAGACCGCATCCGGCCGCGCGCGTGCCGCGGTGACGATGTCGGCGAGACTGCGATACGGCTTGTCCGGCTTGCTGGCGATGACATAGGGCGCGCCGCCGATCAGCATGACGGGATCGAGATCGCGCGTGAGGTTGAAGGGCAGGTTCGGCAGCAGCGCCGGCAGCGTCGCGTGGCTGTCGAAGGTCAGCAGCCAGGTCGTGCCATCCGGGCGCGCCTTGGCCACCACGTCGGTGCCGATGGACCCCGCCGCGCCGGAGCGATTCTCCACCACGATGGGCACGCCAAGGCGCTGCTGCAGGCCCGGCGAGACCAGCCGTGCGACGGCATCCGTCGAGCCGCCGGGCCCGAAGGGCACCACGATGCGGATTGAATTCGTCTGCGCACGCGGCAGGGTGGGCGCGGTGAGCGTCGCGGTTGCGACGAGCGCGGCGCGGCGGGTGAACACAGTCATTCCGGCAGTCTCCTCCATGTTTCGTTCTCAGCTCAGGCCCGGCCAGGATGGACCGCCATAGAGCCATTGCATGCCGCTCCAGGCCCCCTCGCCGCCACCGGCGAGCATCGTATCCCGCAACTCCGCCTTCACGCCGGCGGCGTGATAGACCTCGCCGTAGAAGCGCGCGGTCAGCTGCACGCGCGCCGTGCGCAGCATCCGCGCTTGCTCATAGGCCTGGAACGCGCCCGGGATATCGTTGCCGTGCAGCGCGAGCTGATCTACCAGGCAGACCGCATCCTCGATCGCCATGTTCGCGCCCTGGGCGAGATACTGGAGCATCGGATGCGCGGCGTCGCCGAGCAGCGTCGCGCGGCCGCGGGTCCAGCCGCGCGCGGGCTCGCGGTCGCAGAGCACCCAGTAGCGCCAGGTTTCGATGCGTTCGAGCATGGCGCGCACCTCCGGCCGCATGCCCGCGAAGTGCCGCCACAGCAGGGCCGTATCGCCCTGCTGGTCCCAGCCTTCCTCGTAGTGGTCGGAATGGAAGACGGCGACCAGGTTCATCAGCTCGCCGCGGCGCAGCGGATAGTGCACGAGATGCAGGCGCGGCCCGGCCCAGAGCACGACCTCCTTGCGCCGCAGATCGAGCGGCACGGAGTCCATCGGCAGCACGGCGCGGTAGGCGATGTGGCCGGAGACCTGCGGCCGGCCGTCGCCCATGATCTGCGCGCGGATCGTGCTCCACAGGCCATCGGCGCCGATCAGGGCCGCGCCGCGTTGGTGGCCTCCATCCGCGAAGGCCAGCGTCACGCCTTGCGCATCCTGCGCGAAGGACGCGGCGCTGCGGCCCGCCTGCAGCGTGATGCCGGGCTGCGCGCGGCAGGCTTCGAGCAGTGCCGCATGGAGATCCGCGCGATGGATGACGGCGTAGGGATTGCCGAAATGCGCGGCGAAGCCATCGCCCAGCGGTACGCGGACCACCTCATGCCCGGCGACCGCGCAGCGCATGACCAGCGCATCCGGCAACACGGCCGTCGCGAGCACGGCGTTGCGCAGGCCCAGCCGGTCGAGCATGCGGAACACATTGGGGCCGAGCTGGATGCCCGCGCCGATTTCGTGGAACGCCGCGCTCCTTTCGAAGACGTGCACGGCCTGGCCCTCGCGCGCCAGCGCCAGCGCCAGCGCCGCGCCCAGCCCGCCGATGCCGCCGCCGACGACAAGGATGGGTTCGCCGCTCACGCGGCCTCACCAAGCACGCTGGGGTGGAACAGGTCCTCGGGCGCGATCTCCCGCGCCGCGAGGCCGTCCGCAACGGCGTAGCGGATCATGGCGGCGATTTCGGTGCGATTGCGCGCGAAGCCGTAGGGCCAGGGATCGCCGCCCATGATTTCCGCTTGCTCCCTGGCCGCTGCGGCGATCCAGGGGAGCGAGACGCGAAGCACGTTCACCATGGACAGTTCCGCAAGCGAGAGCGCGCGGGCGCGGGCGAAGGCGCGGAAGAGTTCGACCGGGAGCCAGGGATGCTGCGCGGCCACATCCTTGCGCACCGCCAGGCAGTGCATGATGGGGAAGAAGCCCGACGCCTTGAACCAGGATTTCTCTTCGCTGGCGTAGTCGGGCCACAGGCGATCCACGGGCGCGCTGCGGTCGAGGAAGCAGGCGGGCGGGCGCGGGCCGATCAGGGCGTCGATGCGCCCTTCGGCCAGCGCGGCTTCAGGATTCTCGCCGAGCGGCTTCACGTCGAAACCTTCAGGGAGCGTGATGGCGACGCGCTCGCCGCCGGTGCGCCAGGCGATGCCCTTCGTGTCCACGCCGCAGTGCTCGCGCAGGATGCCGCGGACCCAGAGCGCGGCGGTCTGCTGATATTCCGGCAGGCCGATGGTGCGCCCCGCGAGATCGGCGGCGCCGCGGATGCCGCGGTCCGTGCGGATGTAGACGGCGGAATGGCGGAAGGCGCGGGAGAGGAAGACCGGAACGCCGACATAGGGGCTGTCGCCCCGCGCGGTGGTGACGATGTGGCTGCCCATGGAGAGTTCGGAAATCTCGAACGCCCTGTCGCGAAGGGCGCGCCGAAAGATGTCCTCGGGCTCGCCGGGGAGCGCGAGGAACTCCACGCCAGGCACGGTGACGCGGCCGTCGAGCACCGGGCGCGTACGATCCGACAGCGTGCAGGCGAGCGAGAGCGTGGTCTTGGTCATGATGCGGCGGCGATAATGTCGGGCGTGAAGGGCATCGCGCGCGGCGCCACGCCGAGCGCATCGCGGATCGCATTGGCGATGGCGGCGATGGTGGGGGAGAGCGCGGCCTCGCCGGCGCCGAGGGGCGGGAGGTCCGGGCGAGCGATGATGTCCACCGTCACCTCGGGGACTTCGGAGAAGCGGAGGATCGGATAGGTCTCCCAGCTGTCGCTCGTCACGCGGCGCTGGTCGAAGCGCACCTGCTCCTTCAGCGCCATGGAGACGCCGTGGATGGCGCCGCCTTCATACTGATTCGCAGCGCCGTCGGGATTGATGACCTCCCCCACATCGCCCGCGATCCACAGGCGGGTACAGCGGACCGTGGCCTCGGCGGCGATCTCGGCGACGACGGCGCAATAGGCGCCGCTGTTCTTGTAGCGCGCATAGGCGAGGCCCATGCCGACGCCCTCGCGCCTCTTGCGGCCCCGCCAGTTCGCCATCTCCGCGGCGCGCAGCAGAACCTCCCGCGCACGCGGGTCCTCCATGTGGCGCCGGCGGAAGTCGAGCGGGTCCATGCCCACCGCGGCAGCGAGCGCATCCATGGTGCTTTCGATCGCGAGGACATTGGTCGGCGCGCCGAGGCCACGCAGCGCGGAGGCGCGCAGCGGCATTTCTGCAACCCGCTTCACGCCAACGGAAAGCCGCGGGATGCGATAGGCCGACGGGATCGCGTTGCGCTGCGCGCCGCCACCCGCGGCAAGCGGCGGATTGATGGCGGCCGGGATGTCTGTTCGCTGCTCCATATATTCCGTGGCGAGCAGCGTCGGGATGGGGTTGC
>JAYRQX010000301.1:0-22408 GCA_041910415.1 Acetobacteraceae bacterium
GCGAGCGCCGGCGCTTCGGCAAGGCCAGCGCCGGGGTCGTTGACCATGCGCACGCCGCCCCGGCGCGCCGTGTCCAGCAGCCCCGGCACGCCACCGGCGGAGCCGGGCTCGAGTTCCAGAGGATCGACCAGGCGGCCATCCTCGCGCCGGATCAGCACGTCCACGCGCCTGAGGCCGCGGAGCGTCTTGAGATAGAGCGCGCCGTCGCGCGCGGTCAGGTCGCCGCCCTCGACGAGTTCGCAGGAGAGTTCGCGCGCGAGCACGACATGCTCGAACCACAGCTTGTCCTGGGGGCCCGGCGTCAGCAGCGCGAGGTTGGGGCTGTGCCCCGCCTCGGGGCGCGCGATGCGCTGCAGCGCATCGTGCCAGGCTTCGAAGAAGGGACGCAGGCGGCGCAGCGCGGCCGACTGGAAGATCTCGGGCATCACGCGCGTCAGCGCGCGGCGATTCAGCAGGGCGTAGCCCATGCCTGCCGCATCCGCGGTGCGGTCCGACAGCACATGCCAGCGCCCGTCGGGCCCGCGCAGCAACTCGGCCGCATAGACATGCAGCCGCTGCCCGCCGGGCCAGGCGCCGTCGTCCATGGCGCGGCAGGGGCGCAGGAATCCGGGATTGGCAAAGATGAGGGCAGGCGGCAGCACGCCATCGGCCAGCAGCGCCTGCCGCCCGTAGATATCGCGCAGCACCAGGTCGAGCAGCCGCGCGCGCTGGGCGAGCCCTGCTTCCAGCGCCGCGAATTCCGCTGCGCCGATCGGCAGCGGCACGGGGTCGAGCCGCCGCGTCGCCGGCGCGCCGCCCGGCAGCAGCCCTGCCGCGCCTTCCTCGGCGACGATGGAATCGAGCGCGCGGAGACGGTCGGCCATCCCGTCCGGCCCCAGCTGCGCGAGGGCGCCGAGCAAGCGGTCCCACTGCGGACGGAGACGGCCGGAGCCGTCCACCATCTCGTCGCGGGTGGCGCTCACGCGTGCTGCCATGCAGCGAGGACTAACCTGCCGCGCGCCGGAGGTCGAGGCTGCGCGGCGCCTCCTTTCCGATTTCCTCGATGGGTTCGGCCATCGCGCCCGCGGTGTGGCCGAAGGGCTGGAAGCGGATGCGTCGCCGCGCCTCGGCCTCGTTCGCGTTGACCGGCAGCGTCTCGTAGTTGCGCCCGCCGGGATGCGCCACGTGATGCGTGAGCCCGCCGAGCGAGCGCCCGGTCCAGCGATCGACAATATCGAAGACCAGCGGCGACTGCGCACGCACGGTCGGGTGCAGCGCGGAGGGCGGGTCCCAGGCCTTGAAACGGACGCCGCCGACATACTCGCCCTGACGGTCCGTCTGCGTCAGCGGCACGGCACGGCCGTTGCAGGCAAGAACGAGACGCTCGTCCACCCAGCCCTGCACGCGCGCCTGTACGCGTTCGGTCGAGCTGTCCACGTAGCGCACCGTGCCGCCGCCGCCGGCTTCCTCGCCCAGGACGTGCCAGGGCTCGAGCGCGTGGCGGAGTTCGAGCGTCGTGCCGCGCACCGTGACGTCGCCGATCCGGGGGAAGCGGAACTCGACATGCGGCGCGAACCACGCCGCGCTCAGCGGGAAGCCGAGCGAGGACAGTTCCTCCAGCACGTCGGAAAAATCCTGCTCGACATAATGCGGCAGCATGAACTCGTCATGCAGCCGCGTGCCCCAGCGGACCAGGCGGCGCTCATAGGGCTTCTGCCAGAAGGCCGCGATCGCCGAGCGCAGCAGCAGCGCCTGCGCCGCCGACATGCGTGCATGGGGCGGCATCTCCGCCGCGCGCCATTCGACGAGCCCCAGGCGCCCCGAGGCGCTGTCGGGCGAATAGAGCTTGTCGATGCAGAATTCCGTGCGGTGCGTGTTGCCCGTCATGTCCGCGAGGATGTTGCGGAAGAGCCGGTCGGTGAGCCAGGGCGGCGTCTCACGGCCGCCGCTGATCTGCGAGAAGGCGATCTCCAGCTCCGCGATCGAATCCTGCCGCGCCTCGTCCACGCGCGGGTGCTGGCTGGTCGGGCCGATGAAGAGGCCGCTGAACAGATAGGACAGCGAGGGATGGTTGTGCCAGAAGCCGAGCAGCGACTTCAGCAGGTCCGGCCGCCGCAGGAAGGGGCTGTCCGCCGGCACCGCGCCGCCCATGACCACATGGTTGCCGCCGCCCGTCCCGACATGCCGCCCGTCGAGCATGAATTTTTCCGCGGCCAGCCCGGTCTGGCGCGCCTCCTCATAAAGCGTCTCGGTCTTCTCGACGTGCTCGGCCCAATTGGCCGAGGGATGCACGTTCACCTCGATCACGCCGGGGTCGGGTGTGACCGAGAAATGCAGCAGGCGCGGATCGCGCGGCGGCAGGTAGCCTTCCAGCACCACCTTGCGGCCCATCTCGGCGGCCGTGCCCTCGACGGCCGCGGCAAGGTCCAGCCAATCCTCGGCCGCGGTGAGCGGCGGGAAGAAGATGTGGATGATCCCGTCGCGCGGCTCGATCGTCATCGCCGTGCGCACCAGGCCGGGGTCGGAGCGACCCACGACCGGCGTGTCCTGCGGCACGGGGCGGAACGGATCGGCGATCGGCCCGCGCATCGGCCCATCGCCGCGCGCGCGTTCGAAGGCCTGGCGCGCGGGCAGCGGCGCGCGTGGCGCGAAGGGGTCAGGCTCGCTGTCGAAGAAGCGCGCCGCATCCTCCGGGCTCATCCAGGGCAGGCTTTCCAGCGGCAGGCGGAAACCGATCGGGCTGTCACCGGGGATCAGGAACAGCACGTCGTCGCGGAAGAACCACTTGCCGGACTGCCAGCGCCGCACGCCATCCTGGATCACCCGGCGGATCGGCAGCACGGAGCCGACGGTGGACGCCGGCCCCTGGCCGAAGACGCGGGCCAGCCGCGCGCGCTCCAGCGGGTCGCGCAGCTTCGCATCCTCGGCGATGACATTCGCCGGCAGGCGCTTCTCGCGCCACAGGTAGTAGTGGATGTCCTCATGGGCCGGATTGACCAGCGACGGATCCAGTTGCAGCCGCTCGGCCAGCAGCGCCGCAAAGCGCGCGGCATCGGCGGGCGTCGCGTTGTCCGTGTCGTCGTCCGAGGCGAGCAGCGCCGGGTCGCGCCACACCGCGTCGCCATCGGCGCGCCAGTGCGCATGCAAGGCCCAGCGCGGCAACTGTTCGCCTGGATAGTGTTTTCCAAGCGCGTATTGCAGCGCCGCGCCGGGCGACCACTTTCCGGCGAGGCGCCGCAGCAGCCGCCCGGCATAGGCGCGCTTCGTCGGCCCCAGCGCCGCCGTGTTCCACTCCGCCGCATCCATGTCGTCGGCCGCGATGAAGGTCGGCTCGCCGCCGAAGGTCAGCCGGACATCAAGCCGGTTCAGCGCCCGGTCCACCTCGGCCCCGCGCGCAAGGATGCCCTGCCATTGCGCTTCGGTGTACGGCCTGGTGACGCGCGGCGTCTCCCGGATGCGCCGCACCTCCATGTGAAAGTCGAAGGTCGTCTCCGCCTTCTCGACCAGCCCCGAGATCGGTGCAGCGGAGGCCGGTTCCGGCGTCGCGGCGAGCGGGATGTGCCCTTCCCCCGCCATCAGGCCGGAGGTCGGGTCGAGCCCGATCCAGCCGGCGCCGGGAAGGAAGACCTCGGTCCAGGCATGCAGGTCGGTGAAGTCCGCGGTCGGTCCTTCCGGTCCCTCCAGCGGCTTCACATCGGCGACGAGCTGGATCAGGTAGCCCGAGACGAAGCGCGCCGCGTAGCCGAGATACCTGAGCACCTGCACGAGCAGCCAGGCACTGTCGCGGCATGACCCCCTGCCGTTCCCCAGCGTCTCCTCCGGCGTCCAGACGCCGGGTTCCATGCGCACCACATAGCTGACGCGGGACTGGATGAGCTGGTTCAGCCCGACCAGCATGTCCACCGTGCGCTGTCCTTCGGTGCGCGGGATGTCGGCCAGCAATGCCGTCAGCAGCGGCCCCGGCGTCTCCAGCCTGCGGAAGGGCGCCAGTTCCTGGTCCAGCACATGATCGTAGGCGAACGGCCAGGTCTCGGCCTCGGGTTCCAGGAAGAAGTCGAAGGGGTTGATCGTCGCCATGTCGGCGACGAGATCGACCGCCACATCGAACTGCGTCACGCGTTCCGGAAAAACGACGCGCGCCTGGAAGTTTCCCTGGGGGTCCTGCTGCCAGTTGATGAAATGCGGCTTCGGCCGGATGTCGAGCGCGTAGGAGACGACCGGCGTCCGCGCATGCGGCGCCGGGCGCAGCCGGATCACCTGCGGCCCCAGCGAGACGGGCCTGTCGTAGCGATAGGAGGTACGGTGCGTCAGGGCGACATGAAGCGGCATGGGTCAGCGCCTCGCGGAAGGAAATGACGTCGTCGGTTCACGCCCACGATGCAAGCCATGTGCAAGACATGGCGCGGCGGGCCGCAGCACGGCGCAGGGTGGAACGGAATGCGCGCCCGATAGACCGGCACCCCGCACGCTGTCCAACATCATCGGTCCGGATTGCCTTGGGCATGATGCATGGCCGCCTCCGATCCTGCCCCGAAACAGGGCAGATGCCCAAGCCGAAGCCAGTTCCCTGGCAGGCTGCGGAAAGGCCGGCAGGGTTGGGCGGCGCTGCTGGTGAGGGCGCCATCGTCTTCGAGGCCGGCCTTGTGCATGGCGCTCATGGCCCTGTTCGGCCCTAGGCTGGCGCCTGCCCTGCGCCACCGAGGCGCGCGCCGCCCGGATCATTCCCGGATGGAATGACGTGGCGATGGAAAGGCGCTTCTCGCCCCTTCGAACGCACGCGATAGTTTTCACTCCAACGCGTCGCAACCCGACCAAGCCGGAGGCCAAGGCATGATCCGTCGCCGCAGCATGCTGTCCCTCGCCGCCGCATCCGCCGTGCTCGCGCGCCCGGCTCTGTCGCAGGCCGCGCAGATCACCATGTGCGTCTGGGGAGGCGGCGGCGCGCTGGTCTGGCGCGAAGCCTTCGTCGCCCGGTTCAGCGACGCCCCGGTGCGCGTGGTGGAGGTGCCGATCCCCGCGGGCGCGCTGCGATCGCCGGCCGCGGCGAGCCAGTACAATCTCGGCCTCGTCACCTATTTCGAGGCGATCGCGCTGGCCCAGGCCGGGCTGATCGAGACCTTCTCGCCAAACGAGATTCCGAATCTCACGCAGATGCGTCCCGAATACTTGCCGCGCAATGCGCAGGACCGCGCACTCGGTGTGCCCGTCTACTATACCTTCTACGGCATCGCGTACAACCGCGAGCTCGCGCGCGCGGAGGATTTTTCATCCTGGCGCAACCTCGCGGATCCGAAGTGGCGGGGAAAGCTGTCCATCACGCGGCCCGTCTACGCGGCGCCCTATGATCTCGTCATCATGTCCAAGGCCATGGGCGGCGACGAGCGCAACATCGCACCGGGCATCCCGCTGCTGCGCGCGACCGTGGAGAACAGCCTGACGACGTACTCGTCTCTCGCCCACATGAACACGCTGCTGACGCGGAACGAGGTCGCGGCCGTCCCCTACTATGCAAGCCGCGTCTGGAGCCTGCAGCGCCAGGGCGTGAGCCAGGTGGATATCGTGATGCCGCAGGAAGGCATCCTGGCGCAGCCCTATGTCCTCGTGGCGCCCAGGAACCTGCGGAACCGCGAGGCCACGATGCGCTTCCTGAACTACGTTGCAGGGGCGGAGCCGCAGGGCCGCGCCGCGGCCATGGATGGATGGCTGCCGACCAACGCGCAGGCGCCCTCCTCGCCGGAGTTCGAGCGCATCATCCGCATCCCCTATGCGGAGCTGACGGCGAAGCTCTACTCGCCCGATTGGCGCGTCATCGTGGACACCAACGAGGACCGCGTGAACCAGGTGGAGCAGCTGATGGCCGCGGTGCGGCGCTGACAGGCGTGACAGCGCGCGGTTCCATCGAGGTTGCCGGCGTCGGCAAGTCCATCGGCGCCGCGCAGATCCTGCACGACCTGTCGCTGGAGATCGCAGCCGGCACCTTCGTCACCCTGCTCGGCCCATCGGGCTGTGGCAAGACGACGCTGCTGCGCCTGATCGCGGGATTCACGGAACCGACGCGCGGGGAAATCCGGATCGACGGCAAGCCGATGCGGGGCGTCAGCCCGCGCGAGCGCCCGATCGGCATGGTGTTCCAGAACCTGGCGCTGTTTCCGCATCTCGACGTCTTCCAGAACGTCGCGTACGGGCTGAAGCTGCGCGGCGTGCCGGCGGCGGAGATGCGAAGCCGCACGGAACGCTTCCTGTCGCTTGTCGGCCTCCCCGGCTTCGCAGCGCGGCGCATCAGCCAGATCTCCGGCGGGCAGAAGCAGCGCGTCGCGCTGGCGCGGTCACTGGTGCTGGAACCATCCATCCTGCTGCTGGACGAACCGCTATCCGCGCTCGACCTACAATTGCGACGCCAGATGCAGGCGGAGCTGAAGAAGATCCAGAAGAGCGTCAACACGACCTTCGTCTTCGTCACGCATGACCAGGAGGAAGCGGCGGTGCTCTCCGACCGCATCGTGGTCATGGAAGGCGGCCGCATCCGCCAGACCGGCACGCCGCGCGAGATCTATCGACGCCCGCAATCGCAATTCGTCGCGCAGTTCATCGGCGATATCAATTTCGTGCCCGGCATGACGCGCGATGCGGGTGTCGAGGCGCTCGGTGCGCGGGTTGCCGTGCAGGCGGCGCTGCCGCCGGGGCGGCCCTGCACGATCGGCTTCCGGCCGGAGGACGTCGCGCTGGGGTCACGCGACCACGCGCTGAGCTTCGAGGCCCGCGCGACGGAGCTGACCTGGACGGGCGCGACGGGGCGTCTGCATGCCATGGCCGGCGAGCATCCCGTGAGCCTGGTCCTGCTTGCGGCCGAGCTCGAAGCCAAGGCACCGCAGCCGGGCGAGACCGTCATGCTCTCGGTCGCGGCGGACCGTCTCCACGTCTTCCCGAAGGACTGACCCGTCATGGCGCAGGATTTCTCCACGATGCCGGTCGCTGCCTTGCAGCAGGGCCTGGCGGGCGGCGCCTTCCGTGCGCGCGACCTGGTCGAGGACGTGCTGGCCCGCGCCGAGGCCGCCGCGCCCTTCAACCCCTTCGCCATCATCGACGCGGCAGCGGCACGCGCCGCCGCGGATGACAGCGACCGGGCGCGCGCGGCCGGGCAACCGATGGGGCCGCTCGCGGGGTTGCCCATCTCGCTCAAGGACCTGATCGCGACGAAGGGTCTGCGCACGGCCTTCGGATCGCGCACGCTGGAACACAATGTCCCGAAGCAGGATGCCGCCGCCGCGGCCTCCCTGCGGGCCGCCGGCGCCATCCTCTACGGCAAGACGACGACGCCGGAGTTCGGACACAAGGTGCTGACGGACAGCCCGCTGCACGGCATCACGCGCAACCCCTGGAACGCCGCGCGGAGCTGCGGCGGATCGAGCGGCGGCGCGGGCGTCGCGGCCGCGCTCGGCCTCGGTCCCATCGCCATCACCACCGACGGCGCGGGTTCGTCACGCCTGCCTGCGGGCGTGTGTGGCGTCTACGGCCTGAAGCCGACCCTCGGCCGCGTGCCGCACGAGACGGCGCCGGATGTCTTCAACCTGACCACCAATATCGGCGTCATGGCTCGCCACCCCCAGGACATGGCGGCGGCGATGGCGGTGATGTCGGCCGCGCATGAGGACGATGCCTGGTCCCTTGCGTCGGCGCCGCAGCCCTTCATTCCCGCCACGCCTGAGGCCGGCCTGCGCGGCAAGCGCTTCCTGCTGATCCGCAGCCTGAACGGCACCTGGCTGGACCCGGAGGTCGAGGCGAAGCTGGAGGACGCCGCGAAGCACATCCGCGACCTCGGCGGCATCGTCACGACGTTCGATGGCACCAGCATCGACTGGCGGCTGGAACCGTCACGCATCGCGCTCCGCGTCAACCAGGCTGCGCGCTTCGAGACGCTGCTGAAGGAGCGCCGCGCCGACCTCGACCCCTCCTTCGTCCGCACGGTGGAGGATGGGCTTGCCATCGACGCCGCGGCGCTGCGCCGTGCGCTGTTCGAACGCACGGCCTTCTATCGCGACATGAACCGCCTGTTCGCCCGGGCCGACTACCTGCTGACGCCGACCTTCGCGACCACCGCACTGCCCGTGGAGCAGGACGCCTTCGGGCCGCTGGTCGTGGACGGGAAGGAAAGGGGCGACCTGCGGACCGCCTGGTATTCCTACACCATCCCGCAGAATCTCTCCGGCCATCCGGCGGTCGTCATGCCCTTCGGCCTGTCGCGCGCGGGCCTGCCCATCAGCATCCAGGCCACCGGGCGCTGGTTCGCGGAAGCCGATCTCATCGCCCTTGCCCAAGCGATGGATGCGAAGACCGGCGCATCGGCGATGCTGCCCCCCTCCTTCCGTCATACATGAGCGGCGAGCGACGCGCCTTCGGCCCGGGCCTGCTGGCGCTGCTGCCGGTGCTGGCCGTGCTTGGCCTGTTCGCCGCGGCGGTCTTCGGCATGGTGCAGGGCGCGCTGGCGGGATCGCGCGGCCTCTCCCTGACCTATTTCCAGCAGATCCTCGACCGCGCCGACTACCACGACGTCTTCCTGCGCACGGTCGGCATGTCGCTCGCCGTCGCGCTGGCGGGGACGGTGCTGGCCTATCCCATCGCCTTCCTGCTCTGGCGTCTGCCGCGCTGGCGGAACCGGCTTCTGGTGCTGGTGATCTTGCCCTGGCTCGTCAGCCTGGTCGTGCGGACCTATGGCTGGATCGTGCTGCTCGGCCCACGCGGCGTGATCAACGAGACGCTGGCCTGGATGGGCCTCGTCGCCTCGCCGCTGCCGTTGATGTTCAACGATCTCGGCGTCTTCATCGGGCTCACGCATGTGCTGATGCCCTTCGCCGTCATCGCGATCCTGTCGGCTCTGCTGCAGATCGACCCGCGGCTGGAGGAGGCAAGCCAATCCCTCGGCGCCACCGGCACCGACACGCTGCGTCGCGTGCTGCTGCCGCTCTCGGCACCCGGCATCTTCGTCGGCATCAACATCACCTTCCTCACCTGCATGGGCGCGGTGGTGACGCCGATCCTGCTGGGCGGCGTCAGGCAGAAGATGGCGGGCACCCAGATCTACCAGGAGATGGTCTACAACTTCAATCTGGCCAAGGCGTCGAGCTGGGCGCTGGCGCTCTTGGCCGCCAGCTTCGCCGTGCTGTTCATGCTGCGCTTCGTCGAGGCGCGCGTCATGCACCGCTACCGGTTCTGAGGGCACACGCGATGCGATCCATCCCCCGCTGGCTGGCGATGCTTCTTCTCGTCCTGCTGCCTGCGCCCATCGTCATCGTCGTCGCCGCGTCCTTCACCGCCGACAACACGCTGCGCTTCCCCCCAGGTGCGCCGAGCCTGCGCTGGTACCGGGAAGCGCTGGACGATCCGCGCTGGATCGATTCTCTCATCACCAGCCTGTGGATCGCGGCGGTGGTCGCCGCCTCCACCACCGCCATGGCGTTCGGTGCCGCCTTGTACGCGCAGCGTCGCGCCGGTGCGCGACTGGCGAGGGCGCTGGAGGTCGCGATCCTCTCGCCGCTGTTCTTCCCGCATGCCGCGTTGGGCATTGCGCTGGTGAACCTGCTGGCCTGGATGGAGATCGTCGGCACGGCGACCGGCCTGGTCATCGGCCATCTCATCTGCACGCTGCCCTTCGCCTACCGGCCGATTGCGATCTCCATGCAGCGCGTGAGTCCCGAGGTGATCGAGGCGTCGAACATCCTGGGCGCCTCCGAATGGCGCACGGCGATCGGTATCCTGCTGCCGCTCTGCCGGCCGGGCATCGTCACGGCGCTGCTGTTTTCCTTCATCGTCTCGCTGGACGAGGTGACGGTGACGATGTTCCTGACCGGGCCGGACATGATGACGCTGCCGGTCACGATCTACGCCTTCATCCAGGAGAATTCCTCGCCCGTGCTGGCGGCGGTCTCCAGCGCCATGGTGCTCGGCACGCTCGCCATCGTGCTGCTGCTGGAACGCACGGTGGGGCTGGAATTCTTCGCGGAGGGCGAGCACGCCTAGCGCGGCAGCGTCATTCCCTTGATCGGCCCGCCGGCCGCCTGGCGCTGGAGATGCGCGCGCAACGCCTCCATGAAGGCGTCGGCGAGGCGCGAGGCGTCGCGGAAGCGCGGGCGCATGGCCTTGAAGGTGTAGTCGATCTGCGGTTCGAAGGGCCGCATCACCAGCTCCCGGCCGACATGCCGCGCGGCTGTCAGCGGATCCACGATCGCGACACCCATGCCCTCACGCACCAGCACGATGGCGTCGAGCGAGGCATAGACCTCGTGCCGCATCACGCGGCCGATCTGCCGCTGCTCGAACACCGCGTCCACCAGATGCCGCATCCGGCTGCCGGCGAGGAAGGAGATGAAGGGCTCGTCGCGCAGGTCCTCCGCCCTGATCACCTTGCGGGCTGCGAGGCGATGGCCACCCGGCAGCGCGCAGCAGGCCGGGACATGGAACAGAACCTCGCTGGTGACCGAGGGATGGTCGAAGGGAACCATGGAGAATCCGAGATCGGCATGCTGGTCCGTGATGCGCTGATTCACCACGTCGGAGTTGCGGATCTCGAAGGCGATGCGGATGCGGGGGTGTTTCTCGACGAAGCGCGCCATCACCTCCGGCAGGATGGTCTCCCCGATCGGCGGCGTCGCCAGGATGGACAACTCCCCCTGTTCCAGGTTGCGCAGGTCGCGGACAAAGCCGCCGAGCTCCTCCAGGCTGCGGAAGATGCGGTCCACTTCCTTCTGCAGCAGGCGTGCCTCGCGCGTCGGCAGCAGACGCTTCTTCTCGCGCAGGAACAGCGGATAGCCGATGCCGTGTTCGAGCCCGCTCAGGATCTTGCTCACGGCGGATTGCGAAAGGTGCAGCCGCTCCGCCGCGCCTGTCACGGAGCCGACCTCCATGAAGGCACGGAAGGCCTCGAGCTGGCGGGGAGAGATGCGCGTGCGGCCACTCATGCCCTGGGGGACTATCCTTTCCCGGAATTGGACTTTGACGGGACAGCGGTATGGGCGGAGCCTGTCAGGGCTGTGCCTTTCGGACCGGGTTCCCGTGTCATGACGGCAAAGCATGATGAACGCAACGGTCCGCGGGCAGATGCCATGAACCAGTCCGTCTTTCACCCCGAATTCAAGGCCAGGCCCTACTGGTGGGAAGCGGTCTCGATCGGCAGCGACCCGCAGGAGGAACTGCCGCCGCGCGCCGAGGTGGTGATCGTCGGCGGCGGCCTCACCGGCCTGAACTGCGCCATCGAGCTCGGCCGCGGCGGGGTGAAATCCGTGGTGCTGGAAGGCGAGGACCTCGGCTTCGGCGCCTCCACGCGCAATGGCGGCGGCGTCTCGGGCGGGACGAGTCTCGGCAAGGGCATGTCGGGTGCGCGCGGGTCGGACGAATTGCTGCGCGCGATGATCGGCGATGCCTCCGAAAGCCTGGTGCATGTCGAGACGGTGGTCGAACGCGAGGGGATCGACTGCCACTATGTCCGCAGCGGCCGCTACATCTGCGCCTATACACCGAAGCACTACGACACGCTGGCGAAGAAGGTCGATCTCTACAACACCCACGCCCATGCCGGCGTGGCCATGGTGCCGCGGGAGCGGCAGCATGAGGAGATCGCGTCCGACTACTACCATGGCGGCATGGCGGTCACGCACAGCGGCAAGATCCATCCGGCGCTCTACCACCACGGGCTGATGAAGGCGGCGCGGAGATACGGCGCGACCCTCGTCTCCCGCTGCCGCGCTGGCAAACTGACGAAGACCGCCACCGGCTGGAGGGTGGAGACGAGCCGCGGGCCGATCGAGGCGCGCGAGGTCGTCATCGCGACCAACGGCTACACGGGCGAGCTGACGCCCGATTTGAAGCGCAGCCTGATCCCGATCGCGTCCCACATCATCGCGACCGAGACGCTCGATCCCGATCTCGCGAAGTCGCTGATCCCGAAGGGACGCACGCTGTCCGATACACGCCGCGTGCTCTGCTACTGGCGCATGTCGCCCGATGGCACGCGCGTGCTGTTCGGGGGCCGCGCGCGCTTCACGCAGGTCAGCCCGGAAGTCTCCGCGCCCGCGCTGCATGCGATGATGCTGGAACGCTGGCCGCAGCTGAAGGGCACGCGCATCACCCACGCCTGGACCGGCAACGTCGCCTTCGCCTTCGACTACCTGCCGCACACCGGCGTGACGGAGAAGGGGCTGCACTACGCCATGGGCTGCAACGGCTCGGGCGTCGCGATGCTGTCCTACCTGGGTGCCGCCGTCGGCAGGCGCATCCTCGGCGGCGAGAACAAGCCCGTCTCCTTCGAAGGGCGCGACTTTCCGTCCATGGCCTTCTACACGGGCAATCCGTGGTTCCTGCCGATGGTCGGCGCCTGGTACCGCTTCCGCGACTATCTCGACCGGCGCGTGGCCTAGGCCAGCGCCGCGTCGCGGGCCTTCGCCCCCGGCGTGCGTTCGGCCGGGCTGCCAAAGCCTCCGCCGCCACCGGTCGCGAGCGTGATGATGTCGCCCTTGCGCAGTTGCACATCATCCTTCGACCGCACGCGAATCGTCTCTCCGCCGCGTTCGATCTCGCAGTAGCCGAGTGCACCGGCTCCGCCGCCGGCGATGCCGCTGGCGGCGATGCGGAAGCGGTCGGCGTAGATCGTCAGCCGCACGCCCTCGCGCAGGATACGGTAGCGCCGGGCCGAGCCATGCCCGCCGCGATGCCGCCCCGCGCCGCCCGTCCCCGGGCGCAGCGCGTAGGCGTCGATACGGAAGAAGTCGTAGTCCGCATCGATCGCCTCGACCGGCACATTGGTGCAGTTCGACAGCGCGCCGGCCACCGCATCGCAGCCATCGGCGTGCCGCGAGGCTCCGAAGCCGCCGTCGCGCAGCTCGATGAAGACCTTGTAGCGGCCTTCGTCCAGATGGCTCAGGCAGAAGGCGGTCGTGCAGTCATAGCCCGCGGCGACGGCGCGGTCCGGCTGCGCGCTGCACAGCGCCTTCAGCACGGCGCCGTGGGCGCGGTAGGTCGCCTCCATCCGTGCGCGCACCGGCGCGGGGAAGCGCGGGTTCACCAGGCAGCCTTCGGGCGCGCGGATCGTGACGGCGTTGTTGGCGCCTTCGTTGAAGGGCACGTCCTCGCCCGTCGTGAAGGCCTTCACCGCGGCCAGCGTCGCCGAGACGACGGAGGCGAAAGGCGCGTTCAGGTGCGTCTTCACCTGCGGGCAGGTGCCCGCGAAATCCACATCCAGGCTGTCGCCCTGTACCGTGACCGTCGCGCGCACCACCAGCGGCTGGTCGCTGATGCCGTCATCATCCACCGCATCCTCGCCGACATAGACGCCGTCGGGGATCGTCGCGACCGCGGCGCGCACCCGGCGCTCGACATACTGCACCATCCCCGACATGGCGGCGGTGACGGTCTCCGCACCGTATTTTTCGCAGAGTTCCCGCACCCGCGCCGCGCCGCTCAGGCAGGCCGCGAACTGGGAATCGATGTCGCCGATGGTCTGCTGCGGCACGCGGATATTGGCGGCGAACAGGGTCTGGAACGGCCCGTTGTTGTTCCAGTCCCGGCGCAGGTTGTACCTGGACGGCGGGACGATGAAGCCTTCGCCGTAGACGTCGGTGGAGGACGAATTCAGCCCGGGCGCACCACCGCCCATGTCGAGGTGGTGCGCGACCGCGGCGCTGAAGCCGACCAGCCGGCCACCGAAGCGGATCGGCATGAAGATGAAGAGATCCTGCAGGTGGTGCGCGCCGCGATAGGGATGGTTGGTGACGTAGAAATCGTCATCCTCCAGCGCCTCCGGCGGGTAGAGCGTCATGCAGTGCCTGAGCGTGAGTGACAGCGAGCCGACAAGGATCGGGATCAGCTCGTCGCTCTGCGCCACCGCCGCGCCGGTCGCGTCCATGATGCCGGTCGAGGCGTCCTTGCCGTCGCGCACGATGGGCGAATAGGCGGAGCGGTAGAGCTTCGCCCCCATCTCGCGCGCGGCGAACAGCAGCGCCTGACCGATCACCGCCTGGTCGGCGGGGTGGATGGTCTTCACGCGCGCCTCCGCAGCATCAGGTTTCCCGCGGCGTCGGTTTCGGCGTGCCAGCCGGCGGGGACCCAGACGGTCGCGGTGGCATCCTCGATCACCGCGGGGCCGCTCCGTGCGATGGGCGGGCCTTCGCGCGCCAGGCCCGGCACCTCGGGCTGCGGCACATGCATGCCGACGCGCCAGGACACGATTTCCACCGCACGCGCCGCCATGTCGGGCCGCTGGCGGTAGATGCGCTCATGCGCCTCGGCGAAGCGCTCCAGCAGTCCGGCCTGGGTCAGCGTCGGCACGGCGTCCGCCGGCAGGTCCACGACGATCTCGAAGGCCTGGCCGACGAAGCGCATCTCCAGCGCGATATCCAGCCGGCCCGCATCGTCCAGCCCCAGCTCGCGCCGCTTCGCATCCAGTTCCGTGCGCAGCGCGCCAATCGCCTGGCGCACCGCGTCGCCCGATTGCGCATCCACCCGGCAGCGCCGCGTCAGGCTGGCAAACAGGCTGTGGTCCGCCGCCAGCAGCCCATAGGCCGACAGCACCCCCGCACCCGGCGGCACGATCACGCGGTCCATGCCGAGTTCGTCTGCAACTTCCGCCGCATGCAGCGGCCCGGCGCCGCCGAAGGCGAACAGCGCATAGTCGCGTGGGTCGCGCCCGCGCCGCGTAGAGACAAGTCGGATCGCCCCCACCACGTTGGCGACCGCGATTCGGATCACGCTTTCCGCTGTCGCCTGCACGGAAAGCCCGAGCGTCTCGGCCAGCGGTGCATAGGCTGCGTGTGCCGCGGCTTCGTCCAACACCAGGCCGCCTGCCAGCGTCTTGCCCGCCGGCAGCCGCCCGCACAGCAGGTTTGCATCCGTCAGCGTCGGCAACGTCCCGCCGCGCCCGTAGCAGGCCGGCCCCGGATCGGCGCCCGCGCTGCGCGGGCCCACGCGCAGCAGCCCGCCCTCATCCACCCCGGCGAGCGAGCCGCCACCGGCGCCGACCGTCGTGATGTCGAGCATCGGCGTCATGACAGGCGCGCCCTCGATCTGCGTCTCGCGCGTCAGCCCGGGCCTGCCCTTCTCGATCAGGCAGACATCGGCGCTGGTGCCGCCGATATCGAGGGTGATGATGTCGGCGACACCGGAGAGCCCCGCCTGCCGGATCGCGCCCGCCACCCCGGCCGCCGGGCCGGAGACCAGCGCCGCGACCGCGTTCCGCCGCATCGCCTCCGCCGGCACGCAGCCGCCATTGGACTGCATCATGCTGAACCGGCCGCCGAACCCACCCTCGGCCAGCCGCGCCTCGATGCGCGAGAGATACGCGTCCAGCACCGGCTGGACATAGGCCGAGAGCACCGTCGTGCTCGCGCGCTCATACTCACGGAACTCGCGGCAGACTTCCGATGACAGTGTGACCGTCAGGCCAGGCGCGGCACGACGCACGGCAGCGGCCACCGCGCGCTCATGCGCCGGGTCCACGAAGGCGTTCAGCAGGCAGATCGCCACGCCGCCGAAAGCGCCCCGGCCGAGAAAGGCGCGCAGCGCGGGTTCGAAACCGGCGAGATCCAGCGCCCGCTCCACCGTGCCGTCGGCCAGGATGCGCTCGGGCACCTCCAGCACATCGGACCGCGGCACCAGGGACGGCGGCTTCTGGTAGTAGAGATCATAGATGCGGAGCCGATCCTGACGGCGCAGCTCCAGGATGTCACGAAACCCCCCGGTCACCAGGAGCGCGATCCGCGCGCCCTTGCGTTCGAGCACGGCATTGGTCGCGACCGTCGAACCATGCACGAGCTCACCGATGCGGGCGAATGCGATGTCCACCGACCGGAGCGCCGCGAATGCACCCTCATCTGGACGACGCGGCGTGCTGGGCACCTTGGCGATGCGGGTTCCGTCCTGGGTCACGCAGACCAGGTCCGTGAAGGTTCCGCCGATCTCGATGCCGACCCGCATGCGGGCATGACGGCACAGCGAGGCTTCCGTATCAACCCTGCCGCACCATGAATAGCACGACCGAGATCAGTCTCCGCGCGAACAAGGTCGTCACCGACCGTGCCGCCATGACGTGGGGGACCTGACGGTCCCGGGTACCCCGGAGCACCCTGGCACGAGTGGTTCCGGCCAATCTTTCGCCGCCGACTGAAGGGGATCGCTGCGCTTGCATCGGCGCTCGACACGGGCTTGTCTGGCACGCAGCAACATCCCTGCCCGCCAATGGCCATCCCGAAAGCGAAGCTCCGCTGCTTTCCTCCGCTCGCCGCGCTCGACGATGCGGTCCTCGACCGGTTGGCGGCGCTCGCTCAGCCTCGACTCTGCGCCGAAGGTGAACTGATCCTCGACTTCGACGACCCAGGGCGCGATATCTTCATCATCCTTGATGGTGGCGTCAGGGTCATGCTGCGTACACCGGGCGGACAGGAGCTTCTCTTCGGTGATCTCGGCGCCGGCGCCTTCTTCGGTGAGATTGCGGCAATCGACGGCCGACCCCGATCGGCTTCCGTCGCTGCCCTCTACCGGTCCCGCCTTGCCGTGCTGCCCTCGGTCCCCGTGATGGAGGCTGTCCTCGCCTCGCCGGCCGCATCGCTCGCCTGTATGCGGCTGCTGACATCGAGGCTGCGGGAGAAGGACGAGCGGTTGCTGGAACTGACGGTGTTGCCGGTGCGGTTGCGCCTTTGTGCCGAGCTGCTGCGCCTTGCAGTACTGCGCGGGCCGGATGGTGCCCGCCGCATCAGCCCGCCACCGACCCATCACGAGATGGCTGCCCGCATCGGCACGCGGCGCGAAGTGGTTTCGCGCGAGATCGCCCAGCTTGCTGCATCCGGCCTGATCGCGGCGGATCGGCGCTCGATTCGGATCCTGGCACCCGACGCGCTGGCCAAGGCCGTCAGGGACGGCCTCGGCGGACCAGCAGCATAGAATTGCGCGCCGGCCGAGAGCCGGTGCCTTCGATGGGAGGTGGATGTGGGATGTGACGAACGGTCTTCAGAGAAGGCGTGCCCACCGCCGTGACGATGGATGTCTCGACGCGCGCGTCGATCGATGGGCACACGCGGCTCATCGTCATTCTTGCCCACCCGATCGCGCATGTGCGCACGCCCTCCGAGATGAATCGACACTTCGCCGCCACGGGCCGCAACGCCGTGGTCGTGCCCATGCAGGTGATGCCGGAGGATCTCGGCACCATCGTTGCAGCACTGCGGCGTGTGCCGAATCTGGGCGGCATCGTCGTCACCATCCCGCACAAGGAGACGATCGCGGCGCTCTGCGATCGGCTGACGGACGCCGCGCGGCTCGTGGGCGCCGTGAATGTGATCCGGCGCGAAGCGGACGGCACGCTGACGGGTGGCCAGTTCGATGGCGACGGCTTCGTGCGCGGACTGCGTGCCGCCGGGCACGACCTGCGGGGCAGGCGCGTCTGGATGGTGGGCGCCGGCGGAGCCGCGGCCGGCATCGGCCACGCGATGCTGCGCAACGGTGTTGCAAGGCTCTCCATTCACAATCGTACCGTGGCGCGTGCCGCCGCACTGGTCGCGCGGCTTCGCGTGGCCATTCCCGGCGCGCCGGTCTCATGCGGCGGTCCCGATCCCGAAGGGCATGACATCGTGGTCAACGCCACGTCGCTGGGGCTGCACGCAACCGACGAGCTGCCGCTCGATGTGGAACTGCTGGCACCAGGCATGCTCGTGGCCGAGGTCGTGATGCAGCCGGACCGCACGGCTCTGCTCGACGCCGCGGCCAGGCGCGGCTGCGCGACCCATCCCGGTCTGCCCATGCTGTTGGAGCAGATCCCGATCCTCGCCGAGTTCGTCGCTCCGGCGATCGCGGGCGCACAGGGTGTCGGCTGATCGATTCCGGATTGCATCCATATCGGCACGCATCGCGGCCCCGGGCCTGCCGGGGAACCGGGCGGGCGCGGCCTCTTCACAGTGTCCCGGCAAAAAGACGGAGGAACGTGCATGGCAGGTCTTCACTTCGAGGATTTCATCGTCGGCCAGGTGTTCGATCACGACCTTTCGCGCACGGTGACCGAGGCCGACAACATGATGTTCAGCCTGATGACGATGAACCCGCAGCCCCTGCATGTGGATGCGCATTTCGCGGCGCAGACGGAGTGGGGCAAGCCGCTGTTCAACAGCCTGATGACGCTGGCGATCATGATCGGCATGTCGGTGCAGGACACGACGCTCGGCACCACCATCGGCAATCTGGGCATGAGCGATGTGCGCTTCCCCAGGCCGGTCTTCCAGGGCGACACGCTGCGGGCGCGCACGCGCATCGTCAGCAAGCGCGAGAGCAAGTCGCGGCCCGATGCGGGCCTGGTCGAATTCGAACACGAGGCATTCAATCAGAGTGGGGAAATCGTGGCCATCTGCCGGCGGGTCGGTCTGATGCGAAAGAAGGGCGCGGTGTGATGCGGTCATTCCTCTTCGTTCCCGGCGACAGCCCGCGAAAATTCGAGAAGGCGGCACAAGGTCCGGCGGACGCGCTGATCATCGACCTCGAGGATTCCGTCGCGCCCGACCGCAAGGCCGAGGCACGCAGGCTGACGCTCGACATGCTGGCCGCGCCGCGCGAGGCGCAGATGCGATATGTGCGCGTGAACGCACTGGATACCGCCCTGACGCTGGGGGATCTCACGGCTGTCATGCGGGGACGCCCGGATGGAATCGTGCTGCCGAAATGCGCGGATGCCGGGCAGGTGCGCCGGATCTCGCTGTGGCTGGATGCTTTCGAAGCAGCCCACGGAACGGGCGCCGGCACCACCGGGATCATCGCCATCGCGACGGAGACCGCAGCCTCCCTCTTCGGGCTTGGTGGCTACGCTGAAGCCGGGCCGCGGCTCTGGGGGCTGATGTGGGGCGCGGAGGATCTGTCCGCATCGATCGGCGCGGTCGAGAGCCGCAGCGGCGATGTCTGGCATGGGCCCTTCCGCCTGGCGCGCGACCTGTGCCTGGCCGGCGCGGCAGCGGCGGGCGTGGTCGCCATCGACACGGTCTATGTCGATATCGACAATCTCGACGGCCTTGCGCGCGAGACGCGCGAGGCGAAGCGCGACGGCTTCGGCGCCAAGGCGGTCATCCACCCGAAGCACGTGGCCGTCGTGAACGACGTCTTCGCGCCAGGCGAGGCCGAGCTCCACTGGGCACGGAGCGTGGTCGCGGCCTTTGCCGATCCGTCAGCGGCAGGCGCGGTACGGATCGACGGCAAGATGGTCGACAAGCCGCATCTGCGGCTCGCCGAGCGGCTGCTGGCGGCGGCGCGCTAGTACGACTTCGGCAGCCCCAGGACGCGCTCCGCGATGTAGGAGCAGATCATGTTGGGGCTGACCGGCGCGATCCAGGGAATCATGGCTTCGCGCAGATAGCGCTCGACGTGATATTCGCGGGCGTAGCCGAAGCCGCCATGGGTCATCATGGCGTTCTGGCACGCCTTCACGCCGGCTTCGGCGGAAAGATACTTCGCCGCATTCGCCTGTGCGCCGCACTCCAGCCCCTGGTCGTAGCGCCATGCCGCGTTCAACGTGATCAACCACGCCGCTTCCAGCGCCATCCAATCCTGCGCGAGCGGATGCTGCACCGCCTGGTTCTGCCCGATGGGCCTGCCGAACACCACGCGCTGCTTGGCGTAATCCGCCGCGCGGTTCAGCGCGGCGCGGCCGAGGCCCACCGCCTCCGCGGCGAGCAGCACGCGCTCCGGGTTCAGACCGTGGAGGATATAGCGGAAGCCCTTGCCTTCCTCGCCGATGCGATCCGCAACCGGGACTTCATAGCCTTCGAAGAAGACTTCGTTCGAGTCCACGGCCTTGCGGCCCATCTTCTCGATCTCACGCACGCTGACCTTCGCGCGGTCGAGTGCCGTGTAGAACAGCGAGAGACCGTCGGCGGGGTTGCGTGTTTCCTCGATCGGCGTGGTGCGCGCCAGCAGCAGGATGCGATCGGCGACCTGCGCCGTACTGATCCAGACCTTCTGCCCATCCGCGATATAGCGGTCACCCCGGCGCACCGCGCGCGTCTTCAGCCGCGTGGTGTCGAGGCCGGTCGTCGGTTCCGTCACGCCGAAGCAGGCCTTTTCGGCGCCGCTCACCAGCGGCGGCAGAAACCGCCTCTTCTGTTCGTCGCTGCCGAAGACGACGACCGGGTTCAGCCCGAAGATGTTGATGTGCAAGGCCGTGCAGCCGGACATGCCGGCGCCGGATGCCGCGATGGCTTCCATCATGATCGCCGCCTCGGTGATGCCGAGGCCTGAGCCGCCATACTCCTCGGGAATGCAGATGCCGAGGTAGCCGGCCTCCGCGAAGGCGCGATGGAAGTCATGCGGGAATCCGCCCTCGCGGTCCTTCTTCAGCCAGTAATCGTCGCCGAAGCGCGCGCAGATGGCGGCGATCGCCTCGCGAATCGCCTCGCGGTCCGCACCCAGGGTGAAATCCATCCTGCGCCTCCCTCAGCCCGGCAGCGTCGTCGCGCCGAGCGCCGCGAGTCGGGCGACGTCCTCGTCCGTGTAGCCGGCCTCCCGCAGCGCGGCGGGGCCGTCTGCGCCGAGCCTCGGTGCAGGCAGGCGTTCCCCGGTCGGGCTTGCCGACCAGCGCGGGCCGATGGCCGGGCGGTTCAGCACGCCTTCGGTCGGGTGCTCCTCACGCTCGAAGAAGCCCGTGGCCTTCAGATGCTCGTCGTCAAAGAGATCGGCGATCTCGTTAACCGGCATGGCGGGAATGTCGTGCTGGATGAAGAAGCGCATCCATTCCGCGGTATCGCGGGTCGCCATGATGCCGGAGACCATCTCCAGGATCTCATCGATATGCTTGATGCGTGCGCCATGGTTGGCGAAGCGCGGATCGGTCGCGACCAGGTCCGGCATGCCCATGCCGGCGCAGAAGCTGCGCCAGTGCTTGTCGGTATAGACCATGGCGCAGATCCAGCCGTCGCGCGTGCGATAGGGCCGCCTGCCCGGCGAGAGCATCCGCGCATAGCCGCCGCGGTCGAGCGGCGGGTCGAAGCTCATCCCGCCCAGGTGGTCGCCGAGGACGAAGGGCAGCATCGTCTCGAACATCGGCACGTCCAGCCGCTGGCCCTGGCCGGTTTTCTCCCGGTGCACCAGCGCCGCACTGATCGCGCCGGCTGCCGCAAGCCCGACGATCCGATCGACGAGGCCCAATGGCACATAGCCCGGCGTGCCGCCGCCGATCCGCGCGTTCAATGCCGCCACGCCCGTCGCGCCCTGCATCAGGTCGTCATAGGCGGGCAGGGCGGCATAGGGCCCATCCTGCGCAAATCCATAGACGCCGGCATAGACGAGGCGCGGGTTCATCTTCGCCACATCGTCGTAGCCGAGTCCGAGCTTCTCCATCGAATGCGGGCGCAGGGAATAGACCAGCACGTCGGAGGTGGCTGCCAGCCGCAGCGCGGCCTCGCGTCCCTCGGGCTTCTTCAGGTCCAGCACCAGGCTGCGCTTGCCGCGGTTGGTATTCAGGAAGATCGGGCCCATGCCCGGATGCCGCACAGGCCCGATGTGGCGGACGATGTCGCCCTCGGGCGGCTCCACCTTCAGCACCTCGGCGCCCCAATCCGCGAGGGTCTGCGTCGCATAGGGACCCATCAGCGTGACGGTGAGGTCGAGGACACGAATGCCGTGCAGCGGACCAGCCATGCGGGGTGTTTTCTCTGTTCGCGAATGCGTTGTGGACAGAGTGAGCCTGCATGCGAAAATGAAGTCAACGAAGCGGGTGCAGGCCCGCGTCAAGGGAAACGATTCGATGACGCCATCCATCCCCCGTCGGGTGCTTGTCGCCCTGGCCGGCACGACGCTTTCCATGCCGGCGCTTGGACAGGTGCAGGGCTGGCCGCGGCAATCGGTACGCGTGATCGTCCCCGCGGCAGGCGGCGGTTCCTCCGACCCCATTGCGCGGTTCTGCGCGCAGGAATTCGCGCGCCGCTTCGGCCAGGCCTTCGTCATCGAGAACCGGCCCGGTGCCGCCGGCAATGTCGGCATGCAGGCCGCGGCGCGGGCGCCGGCGGATGGGCTGACGCTGCTCTTCAGCTGGGCCGGCCCGCTCGCCACCAACATGGCGCTCTACCGCAACCTGACGTTCAACTCGCAGCGCGACTTCGAACCCATCGTGCGCTTCGGCTACGTGCCGAATGCACTGGTGGTGGGCAAGGATTCGCCGATCCACACGCTGGCCGACTACATCGCCTATGCGCGCGCCAATCCGGGCGCGATGACCTATGGCTCCACCGGCAACGGCAGTTCCATGCACCTGGCGGGCGCGATGCTCGGCATGGCGACGGGCACGACCCTGACGCATGTGCCCTACACCTCGCCGGCCGCGGCGACGACCGATGCGATCGCAGGACGCCTTGGCTCCATGTTCCTGGGCGCGCCCGGCACGGTGCCGCTGCAGCGTGCCGGCGAGATCCGCGTGCTGGCC